>CAMDAY010000071.1 GCA_945888895.1 Dehalococcoides mccartyi
ATCCCTTTGAGCGCGCCATGGACGATGATGCCTGGCAGGTTGTTCTCGGTCGCGATGCTGTCGTCGTAGTGGATCTGGTAGAAGTCACCCGACGCGGACGCCCAGATGACGAGACGCTGCGAGGACATCTCCTCGACGATCGAGATCTCCTGGCCGTCGGTGATGTCGTCCCACGTGAGTTGAGCCATCAAACGCCTCCCTCTGCCGAGCGCTAGTACCGCAGGCCGGTGTTGCGCATCCGGCCGACGACCGCGCCGTCCGAGGTGCGCATGTAGACGGTCTCCGCCTCGCGAACGAGCATCTGTCCCATCCTCGACGTGCGGAGCGCGAGGTTGGTGACGCGCGTACGCGCCTCCAGCACATCGCCCGCGTACACATCTTCGACCGGCTCGACCTCGGTGCCGCCGTTCAGGCGTCGGGGATAGAGCTGCTCCCACGCCGCGCCGCTGGTGTTGTTCTCGATCGCGCCACCGGCCGACGGATCGTAGATCGGCATGCCGTAGAACCCGGGCGGGGCCAGGAGATCCCGGTGCCCCTTCGCGCGTGCGGCGTCGGCGTCGTAGTAGATGGGGTTGGTGTAGCCCACGGCGCGTGCGAACGTCCGGATGCCCTGCGTCGTCACCTCGTAGATGACGGGGGCGCCGACCTCCTGGCCGATGGCGGCCTTCATCTCGGGGGTCAGGTCTTCGAGGTCAGGCACGGGCGCCTCCAGCTGCCGAGGGTGGTCGAACGCGAGGATACCCCGTCGCGGCGATTCCCGAAATGAAGCGCGTGATAGGGGCGCGCGTCTGAGATGCGTCGTGCTTAGAGCAGCCCGAGGTAGCGGTTCAGCTCGTACGGCGAGACCTGCTGCTGGTACGTGTTCCACTCGAGCCGCTTGTTCGCGACGAGCGAGTCGACGATGCGGTCGCCCAGCGCGGCGCGCATCAGCGCCGACTGGTCGAAGCGCTCGATCGCGTCGCCGAGCGACGCCGGCAGGGACTCGATGCCACGCTCGGCGCGCTCGGCGTCGGACAGCTTGTGCGCCGACTGGGTCGCCATCGGCAGTTCGTATTTACCGTCGATCCCCGCGAAGCCCGCGGCGAGCACGGCGGCGAACGCGAGGTAGGGGTTCGTCGCGGGGTCCGGCGCGCGGTATTCGATGCGCGTGGCGTCATCCATGCCGGGCTTGCGCTCCGGCACCCGCACGAGGTCGGCGTTGCTGTGGTGGGACCACGTCGCGTAGGTCGGTGCCTCGTAGCCCGGCACCAGCCGCTTGTACGAGTTCACCCACTGGTTCGTGACCAGCGCGATCTCGCCGGCGTGTCGGAGCAGCCCCGCCATGTAGTGACGCGCGTCGCCCGAGAGCTGCTCCGCGTCCGCGGCGTTGAAGAACGCGTTCTGCTCGCCGCGGAACAGCGACAACTGCAGGTGCATCGCGGAGCCGTTCTGTCCGGCCATCGGCTTCGGCATGAACGTCGCGTAGACGCCGTGGCGCATCGCCACTTCCTTCACGACGAGGCGGAACGTCATCACCGCATCGGCCATCGTCAGCGCGTCGGTGTAGCGCAGGTCCATCTCGTGCTGGCTGGGCGCACCCTCGTGGTGGCTGAGTGCGACACCGATGCCCATGTCCTCCAGCGTCAGCACCGTTTCGCGGCGCAGGTCGCTGCCGCCATCGAGCGGCGTGAGGTCGAAGTAGCCGCCCTGGTCCAGTGGCTCCGTGCCGTGCTGGTCCCGGAAGTAGAAGTACTCGATCTCCGGCGAGACATAGAACGTGTACCCGCGCTGCGCGGCGTCAGCGAGGACGCGCTTCAGCACCTGCCGTGGATCGCCCAGGAACTCCTCGCCGTTCTGCTGGCGGATGTCGCAGAACATGCGGGCAACGGCCTGCGGGCGCGGACGCCACGGGAGGATCTGGAACGTCGCCGCGTCAGGGACGGCGATCATGTCGGCCTCGTCCTGCCGGGCAAAGCCCTCGATCGCCGACCCGTCGAAGGTCACGCCGTCGAGGAGCGCGTGCTCGAGTTCCTCGGTGGTGATCGCGACCGACTTGAGCAGCCCCAGGATGTCGGTGAACCACAGCCGGATGAACTTCACGTCGTGGTCGCGGCATGCCTGCAGCACGTGCTGCCGGGAGTCGAGGTCACTCATCGCGTTTTCGTTCATCGAACAATCCTACCGCCCGGTATATTTCGGGAATGTATCGTGGCCGCACCCGTCATGGCGGGCTCGATGCGCAGGATCCCTGCACCGCCCGCCCGATCTTCGGGTCGCCCGCTTAGCCGTTGAAGTACTGCTCGTATTCGTATGGCGTCGGCCGCTGCTGCAGGGCGCTGACCTCGGCACGCTTGATCTCGATCCACCGCTCGATGAGGTCCGGCGTGAACACGTCGCCCGCGAGCAAGAACGCCTGATCCGCCTCCAGCGCATCGAGCGCGGCCTCAAGGGTGGCCGGGACGCGCGGCACGCGCGCCGCCTCGTCCGCTCGGAGCTCGTAGATGTTCCGCTCCAGCGGGTCACCCGGGTCGATCTGGCGCTGCACGCCGTCGAGGCCCGCCATCAGCATCGCCGCGAACGCGAGGTACGGGTTCGCCGTGCCGTCCGGCGGGCGGAACTCGATGCGCTTTTGCGCGGGTGCCTCGGAGTAGGTCGGGATGCGGACGGACGCCGATCGGTTGCGCGCCGAGTAGGCGAGGTTCACGGGAGCCTCGAACCCCGGTACGAGACGCTTGTACGAGTTGGTGCTCGGCGCGCAGAACGCCATCAGCGCCGGCGCGTGCGTGAGCAGCCCGCCGATGTAGTGGCGCGCGGTGAGCGAGAGTCCCGCGTACCCATTGCTGTCGTAGAACAGCGGCACGCCGTCTCGCCACAACGACTGGTGCGTGTGCATCCCGCTACCGTTGTCACCGAAGATCGGCTTCGGCATGAACGTCGCGACGCGATGGTTCGCGCGCGCGATGGTCCGGACGATGTGCTTGTACCACTGCGTCTCGTCCGCCTTGCGCTGCGGGGTCGAGAAGCGCGTGGCGATCTCGCACTGGCCTGCGGCGACCTCGTGGTGATGGACCTCGACCTCAACGCCCGCGCGGCGGATGGCGTCCGCCATCTCCCAGCGCAACGGGCCGAGGGCATCGAACGGCGTCGTCGGGGCGTAGCCTTCCTTCGCCGGGATCTTGAACCCGAGGTTCGGCGCCTCGTCGCGGCCGCTGTTCCAGTCGCCCTCGACCGAGTCGACGTAGTAGAACGCCGTGTTCCCGGACTGCTGGAACCGCGCGTCGTCGAAGACGAAGAACTCCAACTCCGGCCCGAAGTACGCCGTGTCGGCGACCCCGCTCGCCGCGAGATAGGCCTCCGCCTTCGCGATCACGTAGCGCGGGTCGCGCGAGTAGCGCGCCCCGGACACCGGATCGACGACATCGCACACGATCGCCATCGTCGTGACCGCCTCGGTCGGGTCGATCACCGCGCTGTCGAGGTCGGGGACGAGGAGCATGTCCGAGGCGTCGATGTTCTGGAAGCCGCGGAGACTGGATCCGTCGAAACCCACGCCGCGGCTGGCGGCTACCTCGGTCAGCTGGTCGGCGGGCAGCGCGAAGTGGTGCCACCGCCCGAGCAGGTCCGTGACGCGCAGATCGATGCGCGACGCTCCGGTCGCCTCGATGCGCTCCTTCAGCTCCTGGATCGTCGTGCTCACCGGACCCCCTCGCGCGTGATCGCTGTGATCCTCGCGTTACCTGTCAGAAACATCTGTGACATTCAACCTTCACGGAAGTGACGCGAGCAAGAAATCTAGCTCCCTGACACTCGGTGTAGCGAAGGAGACGTAACCCAGAAACACCTGCGGGTCTCGTCCCCCATCAATCGTGCCGGGCTGCACGGGCCTTGACGCCCTGCCTGGCTCCTCGAATTCGGAGTGCGTCGATGATCCACGCCGGAGACCTCGTGATCGATCGTGAACGGTTCCTCGTGACCGCGCACGGACACCCCGTGCGCCTCACGTTCCTGGAGTTCAACGCGCTGTGGGCGATCGCCGAGCAGGACGGCCGCGTCATCTCGTACGAGCAGCTGGCCGAGTCGCTCTGGGGCGACACCGCGCCGGACGCGCGCCGTTGTCTGGCCGTGATCGTCTCGCGCATCCGCGCGAAGCTGGGCGATCAGGCGGACGTCATCGATACCGTCACGCGCGTCGGTTATCGCCTCGCCCCCTCGTTGGCTGCCTGAGGCGCGTCCACAAACCGATAGCCCACGTTCCGCACCGTCTCGATGAACGGCTCGCCCCGCTCGATCTTCGAGCGGATGCGTCGCACGTGGACATCCACCGTGCGCGATCCCCCGTAGTAGTCGTAGCCCCACACCTGATTCAGCAGCGCCTCGCGCGTGAACGGCTTGCCGGGGTTCGATGACAGGAAGCGGAGGAGCTCGTACTCCTTGTACGTGAGGTCCACGATCTCCTCGTCGACGGTCACCTTGTAGCGTTCGAGGTCGATGACGAGTGGGCCGTGACGGATCACGTGGCCATCGCCCTGCCCGGTGCGCTCGAAGATGATGCGCGACATGCGGACGCGCAGTTCCGGCTCGTCCACGGGCGACAGGACGAAGTCGTCCACCTTCACGCCCGCACCGACGATCGAGAGTTGCTCCGGCTCTGCGATGGCGATCACCGCGGTGCCCTCGGCGACCGCGGGGTCGCGCAGGAGCGCGGAGAGTCCCCCGCCGGTCAGCCCGATGTTGAGGTCAACAATGAGCACCGCCGGGCGCCAGTCGCGGGCGGCGACCAGCGCCGCGTCCACGGACGATTCGGCGCGCACGATACGGCCGTCGGGCCGTGCGGCAGCCTCGACGGACCGCAGTACTTCGCTATCGCGCGACACCACCAGCACTCGCTGCATCTGCGGAGTGTAGGCGTGGACGTACCGGGATACGAGGGGGTACGTACGAATCTGCGCGAGACATCTCCGACACATCGTGGCCGGTTCGAGACCCGCCCGAGCCCGTTGCGCTCCGTTTCCGGGGCGGGTTCCGTCGGGGAGCGCCTGACGTTATGATGGGCCGGAGCGGCACTCCCCGTGACCTGCGCCGGCGGCGGCGCACCTCGCGGATCCTCCAGCCTTGAGCCGCGCGCGTCACCTCCTGCTATCGTCTGGCCTCGCAGGGTCTGGGGTTCACTATGCACGTCGTCCAAACGACCGACCTCACCAAGATCTACAACAACCGCTACATCGCCCTCAACGCGCTCGACCTACGCGTCGAGAAGGGCACAGTCTTCGGTCTCGTCGGCCCGAACGGGGCCGGCAAGTCCACCACGTTCCGCATCCTCCTCGGCCTGCAGAAGCCGACCGCCGGCCAGGTGCAGGTCCTCGGTGAGCCGATGACCGCCGAGCGCGCGGACATCCGCCGACGCATCGGGTACCTGCCCACGAACCCGTCGTTCCCGAAGTACATGACGCCGATCCAGTTTCTTGAGTTCGTCGGCTCAGTGATCGGGCTGTCGCAGGATCGGGCGAAGGTGCAGCTTGCCCGGCTGCTGCAGGCCGTCGACCTGACGAACGCGACTGCGCAGAAGATCGAGGGTTTCTCGACCGGCATGATGACGCGCCTCGGCATCGCCGCCGCGCTGATGAACGACCCCGAGCTGCTGATCCTCGACGAGCCGACCTCAGGACTCGACCCCGCCGGCCGCAAGCAGACGATCGAGCTGATCCGCGAACTGACCGGCCGTGACCGCACGATCATTATCGCAACGCACATCCTGTCCGATGTCGAACGCGTGTGCTCGGACGTCGGCATCATCTCGCAGGGCCGCATGATCTACTCCGGCCCGATGGCGGACATGCGCCGCCTCGCGCGGCAGGGCACGATCTCCGTGGAGATCGAGGGCAACACCACCGCCTTCGAGCAGCAGATCCACACGCTCGATGAGATCGGCTCCGTGCGCTACGAGCGCGTGGGCGCCGAGTTCCGCCTCACGTTCCTCGGCACGCACGCGCTGACCGAGTACCTCATGCGCGTGCTCCAGTTGATCGACCGCACCGGCGTCGAGCTGCTGCACATCAACACCGGCGCCGACGAGATCGAGGAGGCGTTCCTGCGCCGCCTCGAGGAGGACCGCACGCGCGGCTTCCTCCGCGCCGCCGCGTGGGCCGCCACGCAAGAAGTCGGTGGAGTGAAGGAAGAGATCGATGCAGGCATTCCTGGCCATCCTTCGATATGACCTTGGACTGCTCACGCGGTCGTGGATCACTCGAATCTGGCTGCCCCTGTTGATCGCCCCGGCGCTCTTCCTGGTCGCAGTCGCCGCAAACGAGGATGAGCTCGCGTCGGAGACGCTGGCCGCGTACCTCGCCGCCGTGATGATCCCGATCAGCGGGCTCGCCGTCGCCGTCCTCGCCAGCAGCGCGGTCAGCGGAGAGTCCGGCATCATCGCGGATGGCATCCTGTCGCGCTCCGTCACCCGAAGTGAGTACATGGCCGCGAAAGTGATCTCGCGTCTCGGCTTCACCGCCGTGATCTACATGCTGGTGATGATCCCCTTCGCCTACCTGATCATGCGCTATGCCGCGCCCGACACCTCGATCGGCGGTGTTGCCGTCGGCCTGCTGATCGTCTGCCTGCTACTGACGTTCCTCGGTGCCCTCGGGATCACGTTCTCGACGTTGTTCTCCAACGTGCTGCTCGATGTCCTCGGCCTGCTGCTGGTCGTGCTGCTTTCGGGCGTCGTGCTCCAGTTCCTTGGCCTGACGTGGATGAGCACGACGGCGGTCGTCACCGGCCTCCCTGACACGTTCCGAGGGCAGACGCCCGTCTGGGACCTCGTGCGCATCTTCCTCGTGTTCTCCTCCCTCACGGCCGCCGCGATCGCGACATCGTTCTGGGTGTTCCGAGAGCGCGACCTCTAGTCCCCGTCCATGAGTAACGACGCTCGAGGATTCGGCGGACTCGTCACGACCGAGGTAGACCGCGTCCCGCTGGGCGTGCACCACGGCCACGACCTGCACGCTCGCGTCGAGCGACGCCGCGTCCGCCTCACCGCCGGTCACCGATGGCATCTCTCGATCGGCCTCGGCCGTACCCGCCCCGTTGCAATCGAGGTAGACGCCCCCGCGGGGCGGTACGATCTGTCCATTCGCACCACGGATCCGTGGACGCAGCTCGCGCGCCGCATTGGTGGGGTCGGCCTCGCGTCCCTCGCGTTGCTCGTGATCGCCGGACGCGTACGCGCGCACAAGGAGACAGCACATGGCCAGTGAAGACGCCGTCGCGCAGGTACTGAGCATCCCCGACCGCGCGAACGCATCCGCCTGCTTCGGCGCGGGCTGGGGATCCTCGGGGGGGAACGAGGTCACCCCCGGCGGCCGAGGTGGCGGAGCCAGCGGCGGCGCACGCACCCGCGCCATCGCCGTCATCGAGATCGCCCCGACGGGCGTCCGCATCCTCCCGATCGAGGATCAGACCAGCATCCGCATCGCCGCGATCACCTTCGCCTCCGCCGCCACCGCGATCCTCGCGCGCACCATGCTCAAGCTCATCCGCGGGTAGCGAGCGCGCAGACCCTTGTGGACGAGGGTTCCGAATCCGGAGTCCCCAGCCTTCCCCCCTTGTGGGGGGAGGCTGGGGTGGGGGCGGACGCCCACTCCACCTCGATCACCAGTGGCGTCGACGCCCTCCGCCGCGAGCCTGCTTCACTAGCGCCCCGTCCGCCGATCGCCCCGTTTGAGCGAGGACCCCGGGGCTCCGTATACTCTTCGAACGGGTCCGCCGCTGTAGCTCAGTGGCAGAGCAGCTGTTTCGTAAACAGCAGGTCGTGGGTTCAAGTCCCACCGGCGGCTCCAGTTACTTCCCTCCCACGATCGATTCCGGCCCCCGATCGTCCTGACGGGATCGGGACGGCCGCGCGAAGGGCCCCTCGATGAGCAAGTTCCGCACCCGCATCCGTGACATCGGCCGAGCCCCCGCGGGTTTCGGCTTCGGCACCGTCATGCCCCAGCGCTCCACGCGCCACATGCTCGTCGTCGCGGAGGTCGAGGATGCCGCCGCAGCGACCGCCGCCGCCGAGGCCGGCGTGGACGCGGTGGTCCTGCGCGGCTCCGCCTCCGCCCTCGAGGGCCTCAAGCTCACGAACAACGCGCTCATCGGCATCTGGCTCGAGGACGCGACCGGCACCGAGGTCTCGGCAGCCCAGAAGGCCGGCGCCGATTTCTTCCTGTTCGACGACGGCCGCGCGCATGCCAGCGCGCTCACGCCCACTGACATCGGCCGCATCCTGCTCCTCGGTCCCGACCAGGAGACGGAGCGCCTCCGCTCCGTCGCCGCTCTCGACCTCGACGCCGTCGTGGTCACGGGGGAGGTGGGCGCGACCACCGTGCGCGACCAGCTCACGCTCCGTCGCGTCGCCGGCATGACCGGCGCGTCGCTCCTCGTCGCCGCGAACGCCGTGCCCGACACCCAGACGCTCGAGGCTTGGCGTGACGCCGGCGCCCCTGCCGTGCTCGTGTCCGGCAGCGCTTCGGACATCCGCGCCGCCGTGTTGGCTGCGGACGCCGTCCCTGCCTCGAAGCGTCGCGATGATCGCGGCGCGATGCCCATCATCGGCGTCACGCGGTCGTCCTCTCACGACCACGACGACGAGGACGACGACTAGCGGCCCGCGAATCCTCGACGTCGCGTCGAGGATTGCCGCCTCTCACCCTCACGCGTGGGAGAATGTTGGTTGACGCCGATCCTCCGGCGTCCATAGGATGCGCGCGATGAATGCGAACGCCGACGCCCAGAACGCGGACACCGAGACCGCCGATACCGAGAACGCGATCGCCCGCTTCCAGATCGGCGAGGTCGCCGATCGCACCGGCGTGACCCAGCGCACCCTGCGCTTCTATGAGGAGAAGGGGCTCCTCCGTCCGCCCGAGCGCATGGACGGCGGCTTCCGCCTCTACTCCGAGACGGACGTCACGCGCATCGGCTACATCAAGCAGCTGCAGGATCTGCTCGGCTTCACGTTGTCCGAGATCAAGGACATGGTCGAGGCTGAAGACCTGCTGCAGCAGATGAGCGCCACGCGTCGCCCCGACCGCGAGTTGAATGAGCGACTCCAGCGCTCCGACCAGATCCTCGGCGCGCTCACGAAACAGCTCGACGTCGTCGACCACAAGGTCGAGCACCTCACCATGCTGCGCGAAGAGATCCGCACGAAGATGACGCGCGTCACCCAGCGCCGCATCGAGATCATGAACGCCCTCGAGCAAGAGAGCGCCGTCTCCGAGCCCTAGCCTCGAGCGCCTGTTTTCCCAGCAACTACAAGCAAACAGGCCACCCATCGGTGGCCTGTTTCGTGCTGCGCGCATCGCGACGAAGGCTAGTGGTGTGCGTCGTCGTGGGGCACCGCCGGTGCCTGGAACGCCCAGTCGAGGTGACGCTCCCGGCGGTAGAGGTAGCCGAACGTCAGCGTGACGAAGAGCGCGGTGAGTGCGAGGAGCGTAATCAGCACGATCATCGACATGTCGTGGGGGAGCGGGACGCCGCGGCCCTCGGCGGTCGAGACGGGGCCGGCGTGTCCGCCGGTCGGGTCAGCGGCGAGGGCGATCAGAGGAAGCAACGCCATTCCCGCGCCGAACATGGCCGCGCTGAACAGTCGCTTCATCTCTGCCTCCTCGACGTGCC
>CAMDAY010000072.1 GCA_945888895.1 Dehalococcoides mccartyi
CTCCTCTAGCCGACCGAGCGCGCGTCCCTTGTCGGGATGCGGGTCCGTGCGGAGGCCGTAGGCTTCGCGGCCCTCGTGGTCGTCTGGCAGGTGTTCGGTGATGGGAAGACCTTCCTCATCGCAGAAGAGCAGTCAGTGGCAGTACTTCCACCGCTGCATCTCCTCGCAGGGACAGATCCAGAACTTCTTCTCGATCTCGGCCTGCTTGTCCTCGAAGAACATACAGGGGCAGAGCGGGCGACCGACCTCGTCGATGTTCTTGGCGAGGCCGATCACCAGGAAGTCGGTGATCTCGCGCTGCGGGTGCAGGTAGGAGCCGGACTTGTCGGCGAAGTTCTCGACGAACTTCTCCATCTTTGCCAGGTTCTCTGGCGAGACGCGTGCGCGATCCTCGTCGGTGGGGCCACCCATGCTCACGGCGTCATCTCCTGCTCACCCCCAGTCTCTGCCCGTCGACCGACCGAGGCAAGCGCGGCGACGCCAGAACGGCGCTCATGAGAGGCGACCGCTATCATCCGCGCGGGAGTGGATGGCGTCCGGTGATGTCCGCGGTCTTCAACACCGTTGCGGGGCCGCGTCGCGGTCCTGGGTGGGTTCGACACCCACGCACTCCCGCCATCGGATCCCCCGCAAACACGCGGGATTCGGAGGCCCCGACAGCCTCATCGCGAGTCATGGGCCCATTCTCCCGTGACCTCCACTGACCTCCAACTGAAGGAATTCAGTCCCGTCTCGGGGCCGAGATTGGCGGGAAGCGGGGGCGGATCAGGGGTTCGCCGCCGTGACGACCGCGGCGACTCAACTGAATCTTCACGTACGCCCACGCGCGCCATTGGAGCGGATATAGAATCCAGGCATGGTCTGACAGGCCACTCGAGGTAACGCGGCGGCGTTGAGCACGTTCTCGACCGCCCTCGGCATCATCTCGATGAGCAAGGAGGGCGTTCGGATGGCGAATGTGGCAGACCCGACTCGAGCAGGCTCGATGCCAACGACCATGAGCGACAGCGAGCACGCTGCCGGTGCAGCCCGCGATGCCGCCGAGATGCGGACCATCGTGTCGCGGTGGCTCTCAGCCTTCGAAGCGGCCCTGGCAACAGGTGATGCGAACGCCATCGAGGCCCTGTGGGCGCAGGACAGCCACTGGCGCGATGTGCTGGCCTTCACATGGCACATCACACCGCGGGTCGGGGCCGAGGCGATTGCGAGAGGCCTCGTTGAGCGCCAGCCCGCCGTCAAGGCTTCGGGGTTCGCGATCAGTGCCAACCGAACCCCTCCGAGACGCGTCAAGCGGGTGGGGCAGGAGTGCATCGAGGCGTTGTTCCAATTCGAAACCCGGGTTGGGCGGTGCGAAGGCGTGCTGCGGCTGCTTCCCTCATCAGATGGCGGCGCGACCGGTCACAAGGCCTGGGTGCTGTCCACGTCACTCGATGAGCTGACCGGGTTCGAGGAGAAGGTCGGCAGCCATCGTCCGAGCGGCGCCGCCTTCTCGCGCAACTTCGGCGGCGACAACTGGGAGGATGCGCGGCGCAAGGCGCAGGACTACGACGGGCGCGAGCCGACGGTGCTTGTGGTGGGCGGTGCGCAGGCCGGACTTTCCATCGCCGCGCGACTCAACCAGCTAGGCGTCGACACGCTCGTCATCGAGAAGTGGCCACGCATCGGCGATAGTTGGCGCAAGCGCTACCACTCGCTGGCACTGCACAACTCTATCCGCGTCAACAACCTGCCCTACATGCCCTTCCCGCCGACGTGGCCGAACTACATTCCGAAGGACATGCTTGGGCTGTGGTTCGAGATCTACGCGCAGGCGATGGAGATCAACAACTGGACCAGCACAGAGTTCACGAAGGGTGAATGGGACGAGAAGAGCGGTCACTGGAACGCGACGCTCAAGCGGGCCGACGGCAGCGAGCGGATTATGCACCCGCGCCACATCGTGTTCGCGAACGGGGTTTCCACCTATCCGCTGATCCCGGAGCTTCCCGGCCTCGAATCGTTCGAGGGCGACGTGATCCACTCTGAGGGCTTCGACAACGGAGCCCCCTACCAGGGCAAGAACGCCCTGGTCATCGGCACGGGCTCCTCGGCGAATGACATCGCGCTCGACCTCTATCACTTCGGCTGCGAGACGACGATCGTCCAGCGGGGCTCGACGACGGTGGTCTCCATCGAACCATCCGCGAAGCTGAACTACGCGCTCTATGACGAGGGCATGCCGGTCGAAGATTGCGACTTGATCGCATCCGCTGCAACGCCGCCGCTGATTCTCGACGCCTACAGGTTGGCCGTGAAGCGGATGGCGGAACTCGATCGGGACATGATCGATGGCTTGAAGCGTATCGGCTTCAAGTACGACATCGGCGAGGACGAAACCGGTCACCAGATGAAGTACCGCCGGCGGGGCGGCGGCTACAACCTCGACGCCGGCAGCTCGGAGTTGATGATCAAGGGTGAGATCGGACTGCTGCACTACGAGACGATCGAGCGGTTCTGCCCGGAAGGTGCGCGGCTGAAGGACGGTACGACGAAGAAGGCGGACCTGATCGTGTTGGGCACCGGGTACTACCCGCAGGGCGAGTTGGTGCGCCGTTCCCTTGGCGACGAGATGGCGGATCGCATCGGCCAAATCTGGGGAGAGGACAAGGACGGCGAACTCGCCAACATGTACAAGCGGACGCCGCAGGAAGGCGTCTGGTTCATCGCCGGCAGCCTGCCACAGGTGCGCATCTACTCGAAGTACATCGCCCTGCAGATCAAGGCGACGGAGGAAGGCTTGATCGACACGCCGTATCCTCGCTGACCCGACGTTACGATGCCGCGGCCATGCCAAGCGAACGTGTCCAACGCGTGATGAAGCCTACGAGGGCGAGTGCGCACAGGTCTGGAGAACGACGATGCCCAACGAATCGAAGGCTGCGGCAACAGGGGCAGCGCTAGGCAACGTCGACGCGGTCATCGTGGGTGCGGGGTTGGCGGGCTTGTACATGCTCCACCGGCTGCGCGGGCTCGGGTTCTCGGCACGCGTCTTCGAGGCGGGTGCCGACGTGGGTGGTACTTGGTACTGGAATCGATATCCAGGCGCGCGCTGCGACGTGGAGAGCATGGAGTACTCCTACTCGTTTTCGGAGTCGCTCCAGCAGGAGTGGCACTGGAACGAGCGATACGCCGGTCAACCAGAGATCCTCCGGTACGTCCGGCACGTGGCGGACCGGTTCGACCTGCGGCGAGACATCCAGTTCGAGACGCGGGTGACGACGGCGACGTTTGACGAGGGAACGAGCCGCTGGGCAATCGAAACGGATCGTGGCGAGCTCGTCTCAGCGCAGTTCTGCATCATGGCGACGGGCTGCCTGTCCAGCACGCAAGAGCCGCAGTTCGAGGGCCTCGAGACGTTCACCGGGGACTGGTACCACACCGGTCGCTGGCCGCACGAGGGTGTGGACTTCACCGGCCTGCGCGTCGGGGTGGTTGGCACGGGCTCATCTGCGATCCAGTCGATTCCAATCATCGCGCAGCAGGCCGAGCATCTCTTCGTGTTTCAGCGCACGCCTAACTACAGCGTGCCCGCGCGCAATGCACCGATGGATCCAGAGTACGAGCAACGCATCAAAGCGGAATACGATGACCTCCGGCAGCGGGAGCGCGAGTCGCGTGCCGGTGTCGTGCTCATGGGCGTCCCGGAACAGCCAGCACTCGACGTGACCGCCGAGGAACGCGAGCGCGCATACGAGGCGCGATGGAGCCGCGGCGGCCTCGGCATCACTCGGGCGTTCACAGATCTCGTCATCAACCGGGAAGCGAACGATACCGCAGCCGAGTTCGTGCGCGCGAAGATTCGTGCGACCGTGCATGACCCGGCCGTCGCCGAGACACTGTCGCCCCACGATTATCCGATCGGCACGAAGCGCCTTTGTGCCGACACTGACTACTACGAGACGTTCAACCGTGACAACGTAACGCTGGTCGACGTCCGCAAGGCGCCGATCACTCGAATCACAGCCGGCGGGTTGTGCACAGCGGACGCCGAGTACGCGCTGGACGCCATCGTCTTCGCGATCGGGTTCGACGCGATGACGGGCGCGCTGCTCGGCGTCGATATCCGCGGCAGAGAGGGTTCCGCACTGCGGGAGCAATGGACCGCGGGGCCGCGCTCCTACCTCGGGCTGTCGATCACGGGCTTCCCAAATCTATTCACGATCACCGGCCCGGGGAGCCCATCGGTATTGAGCAACATGATGGTCTCCATCGAGCAGCACGTGGACTGGATTGCCGACTGTCTCGCCCACTTGCGCGCACGTGACCTCGATACGATCGAGGCCACGGTTGCCGCGCAGGAGGCGTGGGTCGAGCACGTCAACGATGTGGCCCGCGCAACGCTCTATCCCCAGGCGAACTCCTGGTACATGGGGGCGAATATCCCCGGCAAGCCGCGCGTGTTCATGCCGTACATCGGCGGCGTCGGCGCCTACCGCGAGAAGTGCGACGACGTCGCCGCGAAGGGGTACGAGGGCTTCACGCTGTCTGCCCAGAGGTCGGCCCTGCGCGACCAGGTGGCACGATGACCACGTAGCGTGTGGTCCGAGAGCGCGCCTCTGGCCCTACGCCTTGAGGATATCGTCCTTCGCTACCATCTGGTCGAGGTGTAACTTCGCGCGGTGTTTTGGCCACGAGCTCGCCAGCGGCGTCCAGGTGCGCTCGGCCACCTCCGCGAGACTCCGCAGGTTGCGGCCCGCCTCGACGGGGCAGCGTTCGCGGTTCCACCTCGAGTTCCGGGCTGGCGTCGGGCCCGGCGCTATCCCGGGCAGGTTCAGCTGTAGCGCCAGCAGCCCTCACGGCTGGTGACACTACTTTCCCAGCGTCACGCTCTGGAGGAGGTACCCGTCCGCCGTCCGCTCGAACACGAGGTGATCCGCGCCGACGGTCACCAGAAGTTCGGCGCCACGCACCTCCTGCGACGTGAGCGTCGGCCGTGCTCCGTTGGGCAGCTGCGGGATGAGCGCCGTGGCGAGCGTGAGTTGGCCCAGCGGCTGCCGGCTCGCGATGCGCAGCAGGCTGACCGGGCGGATCCAACCGCTCGGTGCTTCGATCGATCCGCTGATCTCCAGCGTCTGGGCCGGCACGACGTCGAGTACCGAGTCGCCCTGCGTGACAGTCCAGCCGCCGCTCGGTCGAGGGGCAATCGTGCCGTACGAGTGGAAGCGTAGCTCGACTGGCGCGGGTGAAGCGGGGGCCACGTCGTCAAGGAGGACGTAGTAGCGCTTGTCGACGAACACGACATGCCGGCGCGCGTGGGGCATCCGCATCTCGTAGCTTCCGTCAGCAACGCCGACAAAGGCCGTGAAGTTCGGTCCCTCGAGCGGTCCCTGGAGCACCCCCAAACGATCAAACACCTGCCCCTTGCCACCTACAAGCACCGAGTTGTGACCGGCGGTCGTGATCTCGTAGTACCGAGCGCGCGCGGTCCTTTGGAAGTAATCAGCCGGATACGGACGGCTGCCGAGATCGACGAGAAGCATGTTGTTGCCCATGCCGACAGTCACGTGGTTGAGATCGAGATGCGAATGATTCGCCGCGAGCGACCCCGACTTGAACGCAAGGAACAGCGGTGGGTCTGGCTGCGCCGAAGCGAGCATCGACCAGCCGATCGACGGGAAGGCGCCCACCGCCGGGACCATCGGTCGGAAGCCCGGCTGTGCCTCCGGCAGCCACCTCTCATCAACGGGCCGCCAGATCAGGGTCAAAGCCTCCTCTGGCCAGCCCTCGCTCGTCAGCGCGCGCGCCGCGACCCGATCCTGCGCCCAAACGAAATCGGGGTTGCGGTATTCACGGCCAAGGAAGTAGAAGAGCGGATCGGACCCACGAGTCGCGCTGTCGCCGAAGCTCGCCGAGAGCCTGGTTCCTGGATTGAACACGAGGGGGAAGTAGCCCGTCGTGCGCGCGCCCGGGCGGCTCAGGTAGTCGGCACCTTCGCGCCGACCGGCGCGGCGCAGCGCGTCGGCCGCTATGAAGGCGTAGCGGTGACCGTACACCCAATAACCAGTGCCTTCGTCCCATCCGCCGTCAGCACCCAGGTGACCCCAGTAGCGAGCCATCGTGGGCACCGATAGTTCGAGCACCGGCGCGGACAGCGCGCTGTCCGCGCCGAGGGCGAGGGCGAGCACGGTGGCACCACCGTTGCAGACCGGATTCCAGTTGTGAACCGCCGCATACCACGACGCCGGTTTCGAGCCCCCTGCCGCATTGAGGTACGGCTGCAGCGCACGGCGCTCGACCCCCTCGACGATGCGCCGCCGCTCTGCCTCAGACAGCGCGTCGTGCAGCCAGTCGTACGCGAGACCGAAGGTGAGGCTCATCTCCCCCGCCATCAGGTCGTACGGTGGTGGATGGGCGGTATCAACCCAGGCCGGCCATTTCACGATCGCGTCATCGAGCTGTCCGACCGCGGCATCGCGGTAGCGGCGGTCACCCGATAGCAGGAACGCCATCGCAAGGGTGATCACTCGCCCTTGGAGGCGGCGCGCAGCGTCAAGTCCCTTCAGCGTGCCGGGCGGGTCTAGCTCACCACGCCCGGTCGTCGATACCAGCAACGGCTTAGCCGCAAGCAGCGTGTTCGCACGCGATACCAGACGGTCCGCGACCGGTTTCAGTTGCGGATGGCCGGCGCGTGATCGGATCAGGAGCAACTCGGCGGCGGCGAACAGCAGTCGCGGGTGCTGTGAGGCAGATGCGACGTCCTCGATCGGCGTCACGGTCGCTGTCGGTGCCGGGGTAGTCTTGTCCCGACATGCGGCGAGTAGCGTACCCGCGGCCGCGAGCCCGAACGTTGCAAGCAAGCCACGTCGGGTCAGCACACGGTTCGTGGTGCCGCCGCTGCGCCGCGCATCGTCCTGCATGGAGCGCAGAGTAGCACCTAGCCTGAGCGATCCCCTTGTCCTAGAGCGAGCGCTCCGGGAGACGGGTTGGGTATGTCATGCCGAGATCCACGATCGCCAGATCGTGCCTGTCGCCCAGACAGCTGGGGAATCCGGTAGGCTCAGAGGGCGTGACGCCCGCTGAGCGTCCATTCCAGCGGGACGAGTGAAGCAGGGTGCATGAGCGACATTCGAGTTGGCGAAACGGAGTCGCTGGACGCGGCGCTCAGGCGTTTCAACAAGCAGCTAATGGCAGATGGGATCCTCGCGGACGCCCGAAAGCACCAGTACTTCGAGAAGGCGTCTGATCTCCGCAAGAAGAAGGAAGCCGCCCGGGTCCGCAAGTTGCGTAAGGCGAAGCTCCGCCAACGGACCAGGGAGCAAGGCTAGTCCGCGCAGGGTGGCTGCTCCGTCGGTGTCTCGGGCCCTCTTCCTGCGAGACGCGCGCGCCCAACACCGGTTCCTCACGACGAGGCACCGCAGCCCCGACCGAGAGTGCCTATCCGGCCATCGTCGTCCCCACCTGTGTCCTGCCTACGCCATCCCGGCTAACCTATCGTTCTGCTGCTGTCAGAGGGAGGGCCTGATGGAGCGTCGCGTCATTCTGTCGGCGTCGCTCGCACACGGGATGACCCATGCGCTCGAGCTCACGTTCGCCGCGCTCCTCGTGAGTATCGGACACGAGTTCGGGGCAAGCCTTGCGGTGCTCGGAATCGTCGCCAACATCGGCACACTGACGTTCGGCGCTACCGCGCTTCCTGCGGGATACCTCACCGATCGCTTCGGGCCTCGGTCCGTGATTTCAGGGGCGCTCGTGGCGGCAGCGGCGTTCGCCTGCGTCGTGGCGGCGGCGCCGAGCCTCCCGGTGCTCGCCGTCGCGCTGAGCCTGCTCGGCGCGGCGATCGGTCTCTATCACCCACCCGGCACCGCGATGGTGTCCGCCGTGATCGAGCGTCGCGGGCGAGCGTTCGCCTTGCACGGGATCGCGGGCAACCTCGGCGTTTCCGCAGCGCCGGCGATCGCCACCGCGATCGCTGCGCTACTGAACTGGCGAGCCGCGTATGTCGTCCTCGCCCTGCTTGCTCTGTGCGTTGCGCTGCTGGTCCGCCGGCTCGCCCCGGATCGCGAGGAGGCACGAGAGCGCAGCCGCGTGGCGGGTGAGGCAATGCTTGCCCAGGCCCGCGGCGTGCAACGTCATCGCCGCAGCACGCCGCCGGTGGAACGTAGCTGGGTCGCCCGCCCGCTGCTGCTGGTCTACGTCAGCTCGATCGGCACCGGCTTCATCTACCGCGGCGCACTCACGTTTCTTCCGGCGCATCTGCAACAGCATCTGGGCCTGGCGATCTTCGGATGGACCCCCGAGGCGGTTGCGGGTGCAATGTCGTCGCTCGTACTGCTCGCGGCTGTGCTCGGCCAGATTGCGGGCGGGATGATGAGCGATCGAATGTCGCTGGAACGAGCCGCGGTGCCGATCGTGGTGGTGCTCGTCCCCATGCTCATGCTGATGAGCGCGGGCAGCGGGGTAGCGCTCTTGCTCGCCGCGGCGGGGTTCGGCCTCGTCAACTTCGCGCAGCAGCCCGTGTTCAACGGACTGGTCGCCGACTACGCGCCGCCCGGCGCGGCCGGTCGGGCCTTCGGCATCTCATTCTTCCTCACCTTCGGGCTGGGATCGTTCGCTGCCTCGTTCGCCGGACTCGCGGCCAATCGTTGGGGAACCGGGGCCGTGTTCACGATGCTCGCGGGCGTTTCGCTCGCGCTCTCGGTCGTCATGTTGCTGGTGCTTCGCGGCGCTGAACGGCGCCACATCGCCGAGACAGCAGGGCCATCGGTGGCGTCGGTTACGCGATAGCGCGGGTCGGTACCCCGCCCGCCGGCTCGCTGCCTGCTCCCCTATCTCCTGATCGTCTGTCCTGTTAGTCGCCGAGAAGCGTCCGGTACCCGAGCTCGTAGATCTCCTCGACGTACGCTGACCGCCAGCCTGGGTCCGGGATCGCGTGATGCTGTGCTCTGAGCTCTCGGTGATAGCGCAGGTACTCTTCTTCCAGCTTCTGCCGCAACGCGCTCTCCTCGTGGAAGGCGTGAGGATTCACCTCTTCGAGCGAACGGTCGAGGTCGTCATCGGCGAGGCCGGGATCGTCGCGCCAATATTCGGCCAGGTAGCCGACCGACTCGTCGAGTTCGTGCCGGCAATCGAGCATGTAGCTGACGAGGACGTGAGATGCGTCTTGGGAAACGCCGCGCAGATGTTCAAGCACGGCGCAGTCCGCACGCAGCGTCAGGAGCTTCCGCGAATCGCATTCCGTTCCTTGAGGGAATCGGCGCGTGAGCTGAAGCCCGCTCCGCCTTTCCCTAAGAACTAGACTCATGCGGAGCCAGTCGTGGCTGCGGAGGACGGGGTGTTACATGCATCCGATCGCGTATCTGACAATGCAGGCACAAGGGCTTCCCGCCGCAGTGCGCCGCCGGGTCGACGATCTCACGGACGAGCAGTTCGTGTGGCGGCCGACGCAGCGAACGAACCACGTCGGGTTCATCGTGTGGCACTGTCTGCGCGCGTGTGACATGCAACTCGGCCGTGTGCGAGGTGTCGGGGCGGATGATGAGGTATGGCTGGCGGCAGGCTTCCGGGAACGTACCGGATACGACCCCG
>CAMDAY010000073.1 GCA_945888895.1 Dehalococcoides mccartyi
CTCGGACTCGCACTTGTTGAAGGAGAAGACGGCCTGTTCGTCGCGCTTCTCGAAGTGGATGTGCCAGGTGCCCTGCACGTGGTTGTCGCGGCCCTTCGCGATCTCGGTCTCGATGATCTGCTTGAGCGCCTCAAGCTCCTTGAGTCCCACGTCATCCCCCATCCGCGTCGCCGGGTCGATGTGTCCGAGTGTACCCCGCCCCGGTATGAGCGGCCCGCGCACGTCGACCGGTCGAGGCGTCAACCCGGCGCACCCTCCTACAATCGTATGAGCGACAGGAGCATCCCATGACTTTGACCACCCCCCATCACCTGCCCGGCGCGCGCGCGCTGGTCGACTGCGCGCAACGGGTGATTGACGCCACACTCCAGAGCGCCGCGCGGGTCACCGACGGCGGCGACCTCATCGACGAGCACCAGGTACACGGGGAGCGCATCGCTTACCTCGCGACGCAGGTGCGGGCGGCGACGGATCTCGTCGAGTTCGCGGAGCGCGTTGCTGCTGCCGGCACACCGGACGCCCTGCACGAGCGCATGGCCTTCGCCTATGCCGCCGAGGTCGCTCACTTGCTCCGCTCGCAGATCGAGGCCGCATGGGACGCCTTCGAGCTGACCGAGGCGCACGTGGCCCCGCTGCACGCCCCCGATACGCGCGAGGCCATCCGCGCCGGCCTCGACGAGGCGTTCGTGCGCGCCATCGGCCGCGACGTGATCGCCACCGGCGGCGTGAACCACGTCAACCTCGAGGACGACGCCGCGACGCTCGTGCGCGACATGTCGCGCGAGTTCGCGAAGAACGAGGTGGCGCCGTACGCGCAGGAGATCCACCGGCAGGACCTCATCGTCCCGGACCAGATGCTCGAGCGGTTCTGTGCGCAGGGCTTCTTCGGCTCCTCGATCCCGGAGGAGTACGGCGGCACCGGCATGGGCGACCTACCGATGGTGATCATCACGGAGGAGCTCTCCGCCGCATCGCTCGCCGCCGCCGGCTCGCTTGCCACCCGGCCCGAGATCCTCGCCAAGGCGCTCGTCGCCGGTGGCACCGAGGAGCAGCGCCGGGAGTGGTTGCCGAAGATCGCGACCGGCGAGGCGCTGGTCGCGATCGCCGTCACGGAACCCGACTACGGCTCGGACGTCGCCTCGATCAAGACGCGCGCGGTCCCCGCGGAGCACGAGGGGGTCCGAGGCTGGCGCATCTCCGGCGCCAAGGCGTGGAGCACCTTCAGCGGGCGGGCGAACCTCCTCGCGCTGCTCGCGCGCACCAACCCGGACGCGAGCCTCGGCGGGCGCGGGCTGTCGCTGTTCATGATCGAGAAGCCGGCGTACGCCGGCCACCACTGGCGCTTCGAGCAGCCGGAGGGCGGCGTGATGGAGGGCACCGCGAACCCGACCCCGGGCTACCGCGGCATGCACTCCTTCACCATCGCGATCGACAACGTGTTCGTGCCGCATACCCACCTGGTCGGCGGGGACGCGGGGGTCGACCGTGGGTTCTACCTGCAGATGGGCGGCTTCGCGGCGGGGCGCCTGCAGACGGGCGGGCGGGCCGTGGGCCTCGCGCAGGCCGCGCTCGAGAAGGCGTGTCAGTACGTCGTGCAGCGCAACCAGTTCGGGCAACCGCTGTCCGACTTCCAGCTCACACAGCACAAGATCGGCGTGATGGCGACGCACGTCGCCGCGGCGCGCCAGATCACCTACGCCGCCGCGCGCAGTTTCACCACGCGCGCGACCGAGCCGTCGATGGCCAAGCTCCTGTCCTGCGACATCGCCGGCGAGGTCTCCCGCGAGGCGCAGCTCCTGCACGGCGGCTGGGGCTACTCGGAGGAGGACCCCGTCTCCCGCTACGTCGTGGACGCGCTGGTGCTTCCCATCTTCGAGGGCGCGAAGCCCGTCCTCGAGCTGCGCGTGATCGCGCGCGCGCTCCTCGCGGCGGTGCAGGCGTAGCCGCATGACCGTCCACCTGCACGCCGAGGAGTGCGCGGACCTGTTCCTGGTGTGGCGGCGCTACTACGTTGTCGCGGAGGACACGACCGGCGCGTTCACCCTCGATGACCGTCTGAGCGCATCGAGGGAGCGCGACATGCTCCGTCGCCAGCTGGATGCGCTGGGGTGCGATCCGGAGGCGCTGCTCGTGCTGGACGACGCCGCTTTCGATGAGGACGAAGGCGGGGACGAGCACCCCTAGCGGCATCAGGCCTCTTAGAAGCTGGCCATGCCCGGAGGTCTGGAGCGGGCCGGGTATCCCCGGCTCGACCCAACGGAAAGACGCCGCCCTACTCGTCCTCGAACGCGTCGAGGTGCTCGGAGCGTCCGAACCACGCGGCCAGAATCGCAGCGGGGACGATGATCGCGAGACCGGCGACGCCGAGCCAGCGTGCGTCGTAGAGCGGCGTCCACGAGACCGTGCGGATCAGCCCGCCCACCTCGTTCACCACGGTGCTGTCGCTCCCCATCGTCAACAGCATCGCGATGCCGATCCCTACGACCCCGATCGCCGCCGCGATGATCGCGCCGCCGGTGAGCCCCAGCCCGATCGCGACGAACCGCCTCGGTCCGCTGGTCATGAGCACCGTCAGCGCGGCCACCGCCAGCGTGGCCACGCCGAAGGCCAGCGCGACGAGGGAGGTGAGCGCGTGCGTGCCCGCTGACATCAGCGCCAGCACCAGACGGATCCACGCCGAGGTTGAGAACGTGCCGCTGGAGGTTGCCGCACCGCCCGGTGTGAAGGCGGCTGCACCGTGGTCATAGGCCGCCTCGGCGCTCGCGCGCAGCAGGTGGCTCGCCCACGCCTCGCGCGTCCCGGTCTGGGCGAGGGTACGCGGCAGGCTGACGCCCGCGACGGGGAACCCGGGAACGGCAATCGCCGAGTCTCCACCCTGGCCCGCCTGCGTGCGGATCTGCGCCTCGTGCACCTGGAGCAGCGCCGGGACATCGCCCAGCGTGCTCACCGTGCGCTCGAGGACCGGGACGGCGACCGTACGACTCGTCGCTTGCGCGGCGGCCAGTGTCAGCAGCCAGAACGCTGTGACGACGGCGAGCGCGAATGTCGCTCTTCGCGCACGGCTGGTGCGAGGTGGGCGCGGTCGGGGCTGGTGCGGCTCGGGTAGCGGCGCGAACGGCTCTTCGCCCATATACACGGGGGCCGGCGGTGTCGCGAAGCGGTCGTCTGGGTCGTGCGGCCTCACGAGCGCACCGGACGCAGCCCCGACGCACGGTCGTGGAGTGCGAGCGCGTCCGGGCTCACGAGCATGATGGCGAGGGAGACCAGGCCGGCGATCGCGACTGCAGCCGCGAGAAGGGCGACGATCCCAGCCACCTCGAACAGCCCGGCGAGGGCGAGCACGCCCGCGACCCACGCCCAGCCGAGCGCGCCGAACGGGTGCGTCGCGAGCCGAGTGGCGATCGCCCAGCGGGTGGTGACGTCTCGTGTGGCCTCGAGGCGCAGGCGGAGCGCCCGCTGGCCCGGCGTGGCGCCGGCGGTGAGCATCGAGGCGGCGAGCCGTGCGAGCCATGCGGGGATCACCGTGCCGAGCAGGGCGAGGGCGATCGCCCCGTCCACGTCGTGTACGTCCTCCCGGCCCCAGGCGGTGCGTGCGAGCAGCCACGCGACGGCGAGCGCCGAGGCGATGACGAGCGGCAGCAGCAGCGACAGCATGTCGCGGAGGGCGGCCGCAATCCGCACGCGTCGCGTCAGCCCGGGGTGGGTGGGGGTCTCGCGCTCGATCGCGGAGGACGTGTCGGCCACCATGAATCCTCTTCCGCGCTCGCGTCCCCGCACTCGCATCCGGGCGATCATATCGCGCACACTGGAGTCACCACCGGTCGAAGGATGTCGATGAACGATTCCCCGTCCGAAGTCCCTGGCTCACGAAGCAGATCAGGCGCCCGACGTTTAACTGCGATCGTGCTAGGCGTCGCGGTGGCCTCGGCGCTCCTCGTGTTCACGGCGACGATGGTCGGCGACCGGCGTTCAGGCGACGCATTCGACCTCGTGCGGTGGGAACGGAACACCTTCGCGGGGAAGTGGCTGTACGCGCTCGGCTCGCCGCTGCGGTCGGACGTCGCACCTGACGAGGCGATCGTGCGCTACTTTGCCGCACCGATCGGCAGCGCAGAGCGTCGCCGCTACGAGAACGACGTCGAGGCGGCCATGGCGGGACGCATCGACGCCGCAGCGCGCGATCGAGGACTGACCGGGGCACTGCCGATTCCCGCCAGCGTCTTCCCGCCCGTCAACATCGAGCTTACACAGCCGCCGCGTGTGCTCGTGCGGTCGCCGCGCACGGTGATCGAACGCAGCAGCACCGATCTGCTGCGCCCTGACCTCACCGCGGCCGAGGTCACGGCGATTGAGCGGGCCGCCGAGGCGAAGCGCCCGGACGAATCGGTGCTCGTAGTCGGGTCGGGAGGCGTGGCGACGTACCCGGCGATCGTCGTCGATCGGTCCTCGTACAGCAGCACCGTCGAGACGGCCGCGCATGAGTGGACGCACCACTACCTGCAGTTCTATCCGCTCGGCCTGAACTACTTCCGTTCGCGTGACACCACGACGATCAACGAGACCGTCGCGGACATCGTGGGCGAGGAGCTGGCCGCGGACATCCTGGCGAGGTGGGGCGACCCGACCGTGGCCGCTACGCGCTCGCTCACATCGACGGGCACGCCGACCTCAACGCCCACCCCGCCGGCGCTCGACGCCAACGCCGTGCTGCGCGACCTGCGTCGCGAGGTCGACGCGCTGCTGGCCGGCAACAGCATCGAGCAGGCCGAGGCGCGCATGGAGGCGGTGCGATTGCAGCTCTGGGACGCAGGCTACCGCATCCGTCGGCTCAACCAGGCCTACTTCGCCTGGTACGGCAGCTACGCCGCGCGCCCGGATGCCACCGATCCCCTGGGCGCGCAACTGCGCGAGGTGCGTGCCCGCACCGGATCGCTGATCGCCTTCCTCGAGGTCGTGCGGGGCACCACCTCGCGCGCGGAGGTCGTGGCTGCGCTGGAGCGGCTGCGGGGGAGCGGGAGCTAGGCCGCTAGCGCGGGAGCGCGCCACGCAGGCGCGAGGCGAGCAGGCCAAGGATCGAGGTGCGGCGGCGGCGTACCCGGCGGATGCGGAGGTCGCCGGGGCGGCTGCCTCGCGCGGGACGGTCATTGCGGGGACCCTGGGAAGCCTCGGATGTCATGCTCTGATCATCGTCGCGTGCCTGTTGTGATCAACGGTTGCCCTCGTACACACCGCGCGAGGTTTGCGCGTCGTTAGAGCGCACGCACGAAGACGCCGCCCAGTCGGGCGGCGTCTTCGGTTCATCGCCGCGCGCGGTTAGCGCGGCGGTGGAGGCTGCGCTGCGGGTGCGGCCGGGGGCGGAGTCGCCGGGGCCGTCGCGCCCTTGTTGCGGACGACCACCGTCATCGTCGTCACCGTCTCCCCGAAGACGGAGTCGACCAGCGTCACGCGCAGTGTGTACGGCCCATCGTCCACCGCCGCCGTGTTCCACGTCGCGAGCGTCGAGTTCAGCACGGGCGTTGTCTTGCGGTCGACCGACAGCCACGAGGCCGGCGACAGGCCCGCGCCCACCTCGGTCCGCACCTCCGTGAACTTGCCAGAGGTGGCGAGACCGGTGATCGACACCGCGCCTGAGATCACGCCGCCCTCGACGGGTGACTGCACGACCAGCACCGGGGCCGTGTCTGCCGTGCCGCCGCCACCCAGAGTGACCGGGATGGCGTAGATGCGCGTGCCGAGCTTCTTGTCTTCGATGCGGAGCCGCAGGGTGTACGGCCCATTCGGCAGGGCGCGCACGTCCCACGAGCCGAGTGTCCCGCCGGCCACACGCCCGCTCGAACTGTTGATGCGCACCCACGAGGTCGGCTGGGCGCCTCGGCCCCACTCGAGTGTGAACTGCGTCAGGTCAGGCGAGTCGGCGCGCCCGATGACCGTCACCTGCCCCGTGAGGGCCTGGTTGGCCTGCGGGCTGGTGATCAGCACTGGGGGCTGCCCGGCGTCGTCCGTCCCATCAGGCGCGAGCATCGAGAGGATTCCCGAACCAAGCGCCCACTCGCGCAGGCCGCCCCAGCTGCGCTCCTCCGTCGGTAGGACGAGGCGCACCTGCTGCGACACGAAGGCGGGCGGCGTCTGGTCGTTCGCGCGCTGGCCGGTGCGAGTGTCGATCGGGATCTTTTGCCACCAGGTGTCGTACGCCTTTCTGTCCTTCGCGTTGGCGTCGGAGGGGATCTGCTCGGCGGCGTACAGGCTGGTGAAGCGGTTCATCTGCGGGCAGTTCTCGGTGGGGAGCTTCCCGGACGGCCAGCACACCTCGCGCTCCACGACACCGCTCGGGCGCGTGAAGTTCGTCGCGGGGAGTTTTAATTGCTCGATCGCGGCGACCATCCAGAGCTTCCACGAGCGCAGCGACACCGTCGTGGAGTCGATGCCGAGGATGCGTGCGTTGTCCGCGTTGCCGGCCCACACGCCGCTCACGAGCTCGGGCGTGTACCCCATCGTCCATGTCTCGCCGATGAACCGGAAGTCATCGAACGGCGCGCTCGTACCGGTCTTCGCCGCAGACGGGAAGCCGTTCGGCAGCGCGAGCGCGTTGCACACGCCGTAGGTGATGCACGTGTTTGAGCCGTCGTTGAGGATCGAGGTGATCAGCCACGCGTACTCCGCGGGGATCACGCGGCGCTCGACCGGCTGCTTGTACTCGTAGAGCACCTTCTTGTCGGAGTCGACGACCTTCAGCAACGCGATCGGCTCGAGCGTCCTCGTGGCCTGGTCCTTGCGGTCGGTGACCACGAGATCCTGGCCGCGCATCACGCCGTTGTTCGCCAGCACCATGTAGCCGATGGCCTGGTCCATCAGCGTGATCTCGCCGCCGCCGGTCGTCAGGGCCGGGCCGTAGCCGCCCTCGTTGTCGAGGGTGGTGTAGCCGACCTTCTTGAGGACCGCGATCGTGTTCTGAACGCCGGCGGAGATGATCGTCTTGATCGCCGTGACGTTGAGCGAGTTGCCCAGCGCCTTGTCGAATGCGACCGGCCCGATGTACCCGCCGCTCGGGTTGCGCGGCGAGAAGGTGCCGCCGGTGGAGGGGTCGGCTACCGACACCGGTGTGTCGAGGATCGTCAGCTTGGTGCCTGCCCCGTTCATGAGCGCGGTCATGTAGGTGAACGGCTTGAGTGTCGAGCCCGGCGAGTTGCGCGCCATGACGTTGTCGTTCCGGCCCTCGATCTTGTCGTCGAAGTAGTCGCGGCTGCCGAGGTACGTCAGGATCTGCCCGGTCTTGGGGTCGATCGCGACGAACGCGCCGTTGTGCGCGCCAGCCGCGTCGCCGTACTGGGTCAGCGTGTCGCCCACGATCGTCTCGGCGCTGTGCTGGAGCTTCAGGTCGAGGGTGGTCGTGACCTCGAGGCCCTGGTCGCGCAGCGCGCGCTCGCCGAAGCGGCGCCGGAGCTCCTCGGCGATGCGGCCGAGGACGAAGTGCGGCGCCTCGATCTCAAACCGGTCCGCCTTGAAGTTGAGCGACGAGGCGAACGCGGCGTCCGATTCCGCCTGCGTGATCACCTCGCGGCGCACCATCAGCTTCAGGACCTCGCCCTGTCGCCACTTGGCGTAACCGTCCGGCAGCAGCTGCCCGTTCGCGCCGATGTTCGAGGAGGAGAACGGGTCGTACGCGGTGGGGGACTGCGGGATGCCGGCGAGGAGCGCGGCCTCCGGCAGCGACAACTCGCTCGCCTTCTTGCCAAAGTAGCCCTCGGACGCCGCCTCGATGCCCACGTACAGGCCGCCATAGGAGATCGAGTTCAGGTACCACTCGAAGATCTGCTCCTTCGGGTACTTGTTCGTCAGCTCGATCGCGATTGCGGTCTCTTTGATCTTGCGCGAGACGGAGCGCTCCGTGCGCTGCTCGCGCGGGATGTACACGTTTTTGGCGAGCTGCTGCGTGATCGAGGAGCCACCGGACCCGCCCAGCAGTCCATCTCCAAAGGGCGTGAAGTTCTCCAGCGCCGCGCGCGCGAGACCGCGGTAGTTGATGCCCACGTTCTTGTCGAAGTCCGGATCCTCGACGGCGATCGTCGCCTTGGTGAGCCAGGGGGAGATGTCGGTCAGCTTCACCGGGCGGCGCAGGCCGCTCAACTCGTCGACGAATTCGTACATCAGCGCGCCGTGGCGGTCGTAGACGCGTGCCCCGCCGCGCGAGTACCGCGCGAGCAGTTGCTCGGGCGGTACGACATCCGCGATGACCGAGGCGTACGTGAAGAAGGTGAAGCCGATGCCGGATGCGGCCAGCCCGCCACCGATCGCGAGCAGCACCATCAAGACGCGGACACCGTTCACCATTCCGCGGCCGGCGCCGGAGTTTGCCAGGTCGCCGATGGTGCGGCGACGGATGCGGCGGCGAATGATCCCGCTGCGTCCCTCGCTCACGGTGCCACCTCGTCACGCCGCAACACGACGAGATGCGACAGGCCGAAGCGCTGGAGCGCGTTGCGTTCAGCCCAGTAGCAGACGTTTCGCACGACGTTCGCCAGCGGACGCGAGCGCGCCTCGATGTTGTCGAACCCGGGGTACACGTACCCCTGGTCGACGATGCGCAGCGGCAGGCCGGAAGTGAGCCGCGCCCAGTCTGCGTGGCGGTAGGCGCGGGCGTGCGGCACCAGCCGGTTGCGCAGCGCGTTCGGTAGCCAGTTCACGAACGGGATGTTCCCGAAGATGTAGCGGCCGCGCCAGTAGATGCCGTGCGTCTCGAACGGAAACAGGCGGTTCGGCGCAAAGAGGACACAGGTCCCGCCGGGGCGCAGCACCCGCGCGACCTCGCGCAACGTCTGGCGGTCGTCGTTCACGTGCTCGATCACCTCGTTCAGGACGACGAGGTCGAAGATCGCGTCATGGAACGGGAGCGACTCGCCCGCGGCGGCCAGGAAGCCATTCACGCCCCGCGTCGCGGTCGTCATCACGCGGTCGCGCGCCTCGGAGAGGCGGTCGGTGGCGATGTCGGTACCGACCGCGCGCGCCCCACGCCGCGCAAAGGCGCGCACGTACTCGCCCAGCCCGCAGCCGAGGTCGAGCACGCGTCGGTCGCGCAGCGACACGTACCGCTCGATGATCGCGAGCCGTCGCTCCTGGCCAGAGCGCCAAACGAACGACGGGTTGCCAAGTCGTGCGGCATCGGGCTCGCCCGTCATCGACGGGGCGGACGGAGACGCGGCCTGCGTCGCCGGGGGGGAATCAGACATGGCCACTCCTGCCGATCGGCGCGCCGTGCTGAGACGCCGATGGTATGCCCTCTGGCCCGGTGGTGAGGCGGCTTTTAGAATACCCTCACATCCGGACAGGTTCATCGTCCCGAACCCCTGAAATCTCGACTCGAATCATCGGAGCGTGGCATGGCCCTGACCGCCGACGAGGTGCGATACATCGCGAAGCTCGCACGCGTGGCACTCTCAGATGCCGAGGTCGAGCGCCTTGGCGGGGAACTGTCCACGATCCTCGACCACTTCGAGGTGCTGAACGACATCGACACGTCGGACGTTCCGCCGACCGCACAGTCATTCGATCTACATAAC
>CAMDAY010000074.1 GCA_945888895.1 Dehalococcoides mccartyi
CGGGACGATTGAGTCGAGTGGCGAGCCGAGCGCCAGCCTCGCGGACTGACCCGCTTGTCGAGGTAGCGCCCGGCAAGACGCACGGACTCTGCAACCCCCGCGGGCCTCGCTGCGTTGTGCGGGCTACCCACCGACGGCTAGGATGGATATGCGGCCCGCGACTCGTGCAACACGAGGACGCGAAGCGATAGGGGGCAACGGCGGATGAGCCTCGAGGATCTGCGCGACATTGTGGTGATTGTGTACGGCGTCATGGGCATCGTGCTCATGTTCGGACTGTGCATCGCCGCCTTCGGCCTGTGGTTCGCGATCCGCGCGCTCTCCGCGTCGGTGCAGGACCTGATCAAGGACCCCATCAAACCGACCCTCCAGGAATTCCAAAAGACCGCGCAGAACGTCCGAGGCACCTCCGAGTTCGTCGCCGACTCCGCCGTGCATCCGCTGATCCGCGTCATGTCGGTCGGTCGAGGCATCCGCAAGGGCGTCTCCACCGTTGCCGGGCTGCGCAAGGGCATTCGCGGGAAGTAGGCCGGTCATGCGCCTCCTGACGTTCCTCCTCACCACCTCCGCCGCCGTCGGTGCGTTCGCCGCTGCTCGCCGCCTGATGGCGGACGCCGAGGTCATCGAACGCCTGCCCGAGCCGGCTCGGGCAGCGGCCACCGCCGCCCGCGAGAAGATGATCGCCGCCCGTGAGGTGGTCGCGGAAGGCTTCCGTCAGGGCCGCGTGGAGCGTGCCGCCGCGGAGCAGGAGCTCATGGACGAGTATCGCCGCCAGGCCCACCGCTAGCCTCAATTCGCCCGACCGGTACGCCCTCGCCCCTTCCCGTGACCTCGCGCGCGTTGCTCCATTCGCTCTGGCCGAGGCGGGCGCGGTGTGGGAGCATCCGCACGGACGGAACGAGGGCGACGTGGACGAACTGCTGGCAATGGCATCCGATGTGAAGGAGCCGCGTGCCGCTCCCGGTGACGCCCCCGCGCCCGGGATGGTCTGGATCCCCGGTGGCACGTTCACCATGGGTTCCAGCTTCGAGCACTTCCCGGAGGAGCATCCGCCCCACCCGGTCACCGTCGACGGCTTCTGGATGGACGCGTTCACCGTCACGAACGAGGACTACACGCGCTTCGTCCGCGCGACCGGGTACGAGACCGTCGCCGAGCGGCCCATCGACCCGGCGGTCTTCCCCGACCTCAAGCCCGAGCAACTCTTACCCGGTTCGCTGGTCTTCAAGCAGCCGCCGGGCCCGGTCGATCTGGCCAACCTGAGCCATTGGTGGAAGTTCATCGCTGGTGCCTCGTGGCGCCGTCCTGAGGGGCCCGGTAGCGACGTCTCCAAACGCCGCAAGCACCCCGTCGTCCACCTCGCATGGGAGGACGTCGACGCCTACGCCACGTGGACCGGCAAGGAGATCGCGACCGAGGCAGAGTGGGAGTTCGCCGCGCGTGGTGGGCTCGAGGGCGCTACGTACACGTGGGGCGAGGAGTTCGCGCCTGGCGGCAAGATGATGGCGAACACGTGGCAGGGGGAGTTCCCCTGGCAGAACTTCAAGTCCGATGGCTACGCCCGTACCGCCCCCGTGGGATCGTTCCCGCCGAACGGCTACGGGCTGCGCGACATGGCCGGCAACGTCTGGGAGTGGACGGCAGACTTCTACACGCCGCAGCACGGCGTCGAGGAGATGTGCAGCTGCTGCACGCCGGCGAACCCTCGTGTCATGTCCGTGGAACAGAGCTTCGATGAGCACGACCCCGGCGCCGCGCACATCCCCCGCAAGGTGATCAAGGGCGGTTCGCATCTCTGCGCGCCGAACTACTGCTGGCGCTACCGCCCCGCCGCGCGCCAGGCGCAGATGGTGGACAGCGGCATGTCCCACATCGGCTTCCGCGGCATCATCCGCGGCTCCTAGCCGACGCCGAGGTGGCCTCGACGTGGGGGGTGCACGGCGAGGCCCTGCTGCGCTCCGCATCCCCGCCGCCGCAGGCTGACGAGCTCCACGGGGAGTGTGAGGGGCGCAGCCCCTCACACTTGGTTCTCTTCCTCTGAACGCTCCCGCACCGGGAGGGGAGGGTGGGCCGCCCAACTTGGATCATCGACGGCCCCCGCGACGGCGAGGGCTCTCTGATCCGCCGTAGAGCTACTTGTTGAAGCCCTTGAGCGCCTTGATGAACCGCATCGAGTGCATGAACTCATGGGCCTGCGCGTGATCGGGCGGCTGCGAGCCGTCGTGCATCGGGTAGAAGTCGATCTGGTCCGCGATGTCTCCGAAACGCGCCATCGCCTTCGTGCGCACCTGCTCGGCCGTCCCGACGAGGCATAGCTCGTCGACCATGTCGTCCGTCACGCATGCCTCGAGCGCGTTGTAGTCGAATCGGCGCGCGTCACGGCCCACGCGTGCCGCGACCTCCCAGATCGCCTCGCGCTGCTTCGACCAGCCGTTGAAGTCCTGGAAGTCGCCGTACGCCCGCGTCGTGAAGTAGAACGCGATGTTCCGCTTCGCGGCGCTGATGAGCTCCGGCATCTCGCTCTCATTCTCCGCGATCAGCGTCATCGGCATCGCGACCATCTCGAAATCCGCGCGCGTCTTCCCGGCGCGGCGCAGGCCTTCGTCGATGCGCGGCCACACCACGTCCTGGTAGTACTTGCGCGTGAAGATCGGGTGCGCGAGGAAGCCGTCCGTCACCATGCCGGCGTACAGCAGGTTGATTGGGCCGACACCGGAGTGGTAGATCGCCGGCGGCACGGTGCCACCGCGGATGCGCCGAGCGCCGCCCGTGAACTGCTCGAACTCGCCCTGGTACTCGAAGCCCTGTCCCGACAGGATGCCGCGCGTGACCTCGATGATCTCCTTCGCGCGCTTGGCGATCTTGTCGACCTCGCGCCCGAGGTCGAGGCGGAGCTGCCCCTTCGTCTGCGACCCGAAGCCGAGGATGAAGCGATTGCCTGAGATGAGCTGCAAGTAGTTCGCCATGTTCGCGTGCGCCACCGGCGACATCAGCAGCGCGCCGATGATCGACGTGCCGACGGTGATGTCCTTGGTGCTGTGCAGCATCAGCGCGGCCTTGATGTAGTTGTCGCCGCCGCCCGCGAGCCACAGCGCATCGAACCCTGCCGCGTCGGCGGCCTGCGCCAGCTCGATCGCGCGCTCGTCGCGCACCTGCATCACCTGAATGCCCATCCGCATCGTCGACCGCCTCCACGCGTGCCCTGATCGTCGTCTTCGGCGAGTGTATCTGCGCCCGACGTGGCGAGAAACTGGCGGGCGCGCCCCGGTGGTGCGTCCGGCGGGGTACCCTTGCGCAGCCATTGAGGGAGGGCATCCTTGGCCACACCGCTGGCCGCGGTCGCGGACGTGCTGTCCGGGCGGCGGCGCGTGTACTTCGGATGGTGGCTGCTCGCCGCGTCGGTCGGCGCGATGGCGCTCGGCTCGGGGACTTCGTTCTGGGCGTTCGGGTTCTACGTGCAGCCCCTGGAGCGCGAGTTCGGTTGGACACGCGCCGAGGTCTCGCTGGGCTTCTCGGCTGCGCTGCTCGTCAGCGGCCTCTCCGGCCCGCTGATTGGGCGGTTCATCGACACTCGCGGACCGCGCACCGCGATCATCGTGGGCGCGGTGCTGACGACACTCACCTTCTTTCTGCTTGCCACGACCAACGCGCTGTGGCAGTGGTACGCGTACTCGGCGGCGAACGCCGTTGCGCGGCAGATGATGTTCTTCATCCCCTTCATGGCGCTGATCTCGCGCTGGTTTGATCGCCGTCGAGGCATCGCGGTGAGCATCCTCGGCACGGGATTCTCGCTCGGCGGGTTCATCGTCGTGCCGCTGGTGCAGGTGGCGATGGACCTGCTCGGCTGGCGCGCAACGCTCGCCGTCTCGGGCCTGGCCGTGGCTGCGGTGTTCCTGCCCATCGGCCTGTTCATCGTCCGCAACAGCCCCGCCGAGCTCGGCCTGGCGCCCGATGGGGCACGCGACGCGGACGGCACCGCCTCGACGCCGCGCGTGATCGACGGGGTGATGCTGCACGACGCGTTGCGATCACCGTTGTTCTGGGCGCTGTCGTTCGGCTTCATGCTGTTCTTCTACGGCATGTTCGGGTGGATGGTGCACCAGGTCCCGTTCTACGAGTCGATCGGCCTGTCGAGGCGCACCGCCGCGACGATCGTCTCGGCAACGGCGGCCCTCAGCATTGCGACGCGGCTCCTGGTCGGCGTGGTTGCAGACCGCATCACGCGGTTCGAGTACGTCGTCGTCGGCCTCGCGGCCACGCTGCTCGCGGGCATGGTCACGCTGTCGATCAGCACGAGCCCGACCGCGATCGGCCTGTTCCTGATGATGTGGGTGATCGGCACTGCCGGTGGTCCGATGATCGAGTCGCTGCTGCTCACTCGCGCGTTCGGCGTGAGGCACTTCGCGACGATCCTCGGCACGGTCGTGGTGGTGGAGACGATCGGCCAGATCCTGAGCCCCACGATCGCCGGGGCGATCTACGACGCCACCGGCTCCTACGACCTCACGCTGCTCATGTTCATCGGGTCGTTCGCCTCGGCTGTTGCGGTCTTCCTCGTCGCCTCGCAGCTCCGCCGTCCATACCAGCCGACCACGTAGCGGCGCACGACGAGGGCTGCATTACGAGGCGTGATACGCCGCGCGCGCGCGGCGAAATCGAACAGGTCGCGCCCCGTCATGTAGGAGTAGTACTGCGCGGACGAGGGCAGGTAGCCGACGTGGGCGCGAGCCTCGACCCCGTCGTCCTGGCAGTCGAACCCAAGGATCGACGCGCGGCCCTTGGTCGGTCGGATCATGTCGAGGAGGATGCGGATCAGTGTGGTCTTGCCCGCGCCGTTCTGGCCCAGCAACCCGAACACCGTCCCGGGGGGCACCGTCAGATCCACCTCCGCGAGCGCGCGGACGCGTCCGCCGTACTGCTTCCCGAGCTGTGCCGTCTGGATCGCGGGCGGCGAGGCCATCGTGTGGCTCTTTCGTTGCGTCGGCCGCTGTCATGGCCTCCGCACCAGCGTCAGGGATCCGGAGGCAGCCGCGAACAGGCAACCATCCCTCGGGGCCCATGACCTTCGTCCTACGTCGCGGAGGAAACGAGTCGAGCGACCGCTGTGTCGACGAGCGAGCCGAGCGTCGGATCGTCGCCGTCAGCGAAATCGTAGCGCGCCCGCACGATCCGCTGCGGGACACGCACGAGCGCGGCGAGGTCGATCGGGGTCCCGGAGATGACCGTGTCGACCGGCACCGCGGCGATGCTCCGTTCGAGGGCAGCGAGTTGTTCGGCGTCGTACCCCAGCGCAGGCAGGACGGTGCGCACGTGGGGGTAGCGCTGCAGCGCCTCCCGGATCAGGGGGTCGGCGTATGGCAGTGCCTCCACGATCTGGGCTCCCGCGGCCACGGCAGCGACGTACCCCGCGCCGTATGCCATTCCACCGTGCGTGAGCGTCGGGCCATCATCGACCACGAGCACGCGGTGCCCGCGCAGCGACTCGGTGGCGTCGAGGGTCACCGCGGAAGACGCACGCACCACCTGGGCCCGCGGGTTCAGTCGGCGTGCCTCGCGCTCCGCCTCCGCCACCTGCGCGGGCGAGGCGGCGTTTGTCTTTGCGATCACCACGATGTCCGCCATGCGCAGTGTCGCCTCACCCGGGTGGAAGCGGTTAGCGTCTCCGGGCCGCAGCGCGTCGGTCAGGACGATGTGCAGATCAGGGCGCAGGAACGGGAAGTCGTTGTTGCCGCCGTCCCAGACGATGACGTCCGCCTCGCGTTGCGCCTGATCGAGGATCGCGGCGTAGTCGACGCCGGCGTACACCACCGTTCCGGATGCGAGGTGGGGCTCGTACTCCTCGCGCTCCTCGACCGTGCACGCTGCCGTGTCGAGGTCGGCCAGCGCGCCGAACCGCTGCACGCGCTGCCGCTCGAGGTCGCCGTAGGGCATCGGATGCCGCACGGCGACGACGCGCAGACCCCGGGCTCGCAGCCGACGCGTCAGCCAGCGAGACGTCTGCGACTTGCCCGCGCCCGTCCGCGTGGCAGAGATGGCGATCACAGGCACCCGCGCACGCAGCATCGTCGAGTCCGGCCCCAGGAGCGTGAAGTCCGCGCCGCTGGCGAGCGCACGAGACGCAAGGTGCATGACCTGCTCGTGTGGCAGGTCGCTGTATGCGAAGACGACCTCGTCGATGCGCTCGCGCTGGCAGATCGCCTCGAGCGACGCTTCGTCCTCGATCGCGATGCCATCGGGGTATCGCGCACCAGCCAGTGCTGCGGGGTAGCGCCGTTCGGCGATGCCCGGGATCTGTGCGGCGGTGAACGCCACCACCTGCGTGTCCGGGTTGTCCCGGTACGCGACGTTGAAATTGTGGAAGTCGCGTCCGGCTGCGCCGAGGATCACGATCCGTCGCGGGTGCGTGTCTCGCATGAGCGGCCTCGGCATCTGCTCACCATGTTCGTCGGCAGGCGGTCAGGTCCGCCGCGCCCGAGCGTACCGAACTCGAGGAGGTCACGCGCGGACGGGGTTGGATTCGAGTCGTTGGAAGTACTGGTCCGCCCGGCGCCACGCTCCCAGCGACAGTACAGGGACGTCCGTTGCCCGGCGGTCAGTCCAGCCAGCGCATCAGGGATCGCCCGATGAGGCGAAATGCAGGTTCCTCGGACAGGGTGCCGTACAGACGGGCGATCTCCGAACGCACGGTGATCGAGTCGACGCCCGTTTCGAATGCGATCTCTCCGTCCGTGCTGCCGTTCAGGACTTGCTCGAGAATTGCCGACTCCGTGGCGCGCCGTGCCTGAGCGCTCGCACCGTCGGCTGGCCGGGTCGCGTACCAGTGCAGGACCAACGCCCCGATTCGAGCGTCGAGGCGGCGTTGGCGTTCGAGGCTGCGCACCAGCAGCGGCGCCAGCGCGGCTCCGTCCAATGACTTCACCACATGGCCCGCCCCGGAGATGGCACACGCGGCAACCGCGCGGGAGTCGGCCTGTGCGGTCAGCAGCACGACGGCAGTGCTAGAGAGGCGTCCCCTGATCGACCGGCTCGTGAGCACGGCGGCGATGTCAGGAAGCTGCGTGTCCAGGACAACAAGGTCCGGGGCGATCTCGACCGCCTTCTCAGGAAGGTCGGCGGTGAGTTCCATCGCGGCGACGATCTGGAAGCGTGGTTCAGCGCGCTCAAGGAGTGCCGTCAGGCCACGCCGCGTGGTCGCACTGCCCCCGGCCAGCAAGACCCGAGGCGCCTCGATCCAGTCGCTCCGTTCGATCTGATTGTCCTCGACCTGCTCAGGCATGTTCAGATACTGCGTGGACGGGTGGGGTGGAATCAGGTGGCCTTAGTCCTCCTTCCCGGGTGGCTTAAGCCACCCGGGAAGGTCAGGTTGTCCAGCGGGACCCCAACTCGCATACTTCGTTTGCCCGCCGTTCGGGGAGCGATCGTCCGCGCGCTGACCCAGCCCGGCTGGATGGCGCCGGTGCCGAGGGGACGGACGCGCCATGGTGTCGAACCCTCTTCCGGGATCTGTCTTCCAGTCACTGATCCACTTCGCTCCGGACGGCTTCCTGGTGGTTGACCGCGCTGGCATGGTGGTCTTCGCGAACGCGCAGGCCGAGGTTCTCTTCGGCTACTCGCGCGAGGAGCTGATGGGCACCCCAGTGGAGCGCCTGATCCCGGAGCGGTTCCGAGCCAGCCACCTCGACCTCCGCGGCAGATACTCGCGAGTGCCCCGGGCGCGCTCGATGGGGACAGGGCTGGCCCTGAAAGCGCGCCGACGCGACGGCAGCGAGTTCGATGTCGAGATCAGCCTCGCCCCGGTCTATACCGATGAGGGACTGCTGGTCTCGGTCACCGTCCGGGACGTGACGGAGCAACGCGAGCTCGAAGAGGAGCGCCGGCGCCTGCTCGGCGCCACGCAGATCGAGCGCGAACGCGACCGGATATCCGCCGACTTGCACGACGGCGTCATGCAGACGATGTACTCGGTCGGCTTGCTGCTCACCAACTTCCTGTACGAGACGCCCACCTTGACCGATGGTGAGCGCGGACGGATCGACGACGCGATCAAAGAGCTCAACCAGGCCATTGGCGATGTACGTCAGTATGTCAGCGACCTGCATCCGGCCGAGTTCAATGGTGATCTGAGGTCGTCACTGGATGCGCTCGTCAGGCTGTTCACCGACAGCTCGACGGCCTCGTTCTCATTCTCGGGGGATCTCGATACCACCCACCTTGAGCCCGCGGTTGCCTTCGAGCTCTTCCTGCTCGCGCGCGAGGCCCTGTCCAATGTGCAGCGTCACGCCGAGGCCAGCAGCGTCGTCGTCGTCCTCGACGAGGAAGACGATGGGCTGGTACTCAAGGTGGAGGACGATGGGGTCGGGTTTGATCTCGCCGACGCGCCCCCCGGTCACTTCGGATTACGCAACATGCGCAGGCGCGCTGATGCGCTCGGGGCTCAACTGGAACTGCTCAGCAGTCCGGGATCGGGAACGGTGGTTTGTGTTCACGTCCCGGCGCTTCCCGCCACGTAGCGCACGGATGTCGGTGGCGCTCGGGGTGAGACGCCTCGCCCGCTCTGCAGCCGCCGACCGGATGGCCGCGATCGTGCGGTGCGTCACACCGTCCCTCGATCAGTCGCGTGCAAGATCGATGCGCCTATCCGAGGCACGCGGGGTGCTCGGCGTGGGTGCGTCGAGCTGCGAACACCTAGCGGTCCGCGTCACGTGCTTCACGGACGAGCCGTAATGCGAGGAACGTGTCGCAGCACTCGGATCCGTCGTCATTGCAGCGAGGGTCGAGGGGGCAGACCCTCGACACTGTGGGAGCCACCATGCCGGACCAACACGGCAAGGGGCATCAGCCCAGAGTGGCGTAGTTCTCGATGGAGGTCGCCCTCGAGACAGCGATTCCGACGTATTCCGGAGGGCTCGGCGTGCTGGCCGGTGACACGCTGCGGGCGGGAATCGACCTCGTCATGTCGATGGTCGCCGTCTCGCTGGTGCATCGCGCCGGCTATCTCACACAGCGATTGGATGCCGCCGGCCACCACGAGCGGCGCAGGCGCAGCGCATTCTGGAGGACAGGGCATGGAGTATCGCTACCTCGGGGCGTCGGGGCTTCAAGTGTCGATTGCGGGGCTGGGCACGAACCAGTTCGGCACGCGACTCGACGGCGACGCGACCGCGAACGTCGTGAACGCGGCGCTCGACCTCGGCGTGAACTTCTTCGATGTCGCGGACATCTATGGCGGACAGGGACGGTCCGAGGAGTTCCTGGGACGAGCGATGAAAGGCCATCGTCAGCAGATCGTCCTGACCACCAAGTTCGGCAACCGCATGGTCGAGGGGCCGATGGGCAACGGCGGCTCACGCCGATACATCATGCAAGCCGTCGAGGCGTCGCTGCGGCGGCTCGATACGGATTACATCGACCTCT
>CAMDAY010000075.1 GCA_945888895.1 Dehalococcoides mccartyi
GCGATCGACTCCGGCTCGGTCAGCTCTTCCATCTCCTCGCGGATGTCGATGTACGCCTGCCGGTGGTTCCGGAACACGCGGAAGTGCGCGTCCAGGCGGATGTCGAGCGATGCCGGCTGGATGGCGTTCTCGCCGATGGGGTCGACGACGAGGCGCCCGGAATCCAGGGCTTCTTGGATGGAGTGATCGCTCAGAACCACGGGGCTACCTCGACGCGGGGAGCGGAGGGCTGGACGAGCCCGAGCGTACCACCGGCGCTCCGAAGCCGCTTCCGCCTCGAGCCCCGCTGGTCCGGACGCCGGGCATACCGTCGCGGGTCGACCCGCGAACGAGCCCTACCCCAGCCCGCACCACAGCGCGAAGCGCGCCGTTGCCTCGCGGGCGCTCTCACCGAGGGTGACGGCGGCGAGCAGGGTCATGGCGTTGATCGCGAGCACCCAGCCGACGAGGCGCACGGTGCGGCGGTCGTGACGTGGGCGACCCCGCGTCGGGCGCGTCCACATCAGGCGGAGCGCCGCTCGTCGTAGGTCAGGTGGTCCGCGGCGTACTGGTGCTCCCACTGGTCGATGATCGCGAGCAGCGCGTCCACGCAGCGCGGGTCGAGCTGCGTGCCCGGGCCAGCCTCGATGATCGAGATCGCCTCCGCGCGGCCGCGTGCCTCGCGGTACGCGCGGTTGGATCGCAGCGCGTCGTACACGTCCGCGACCGCGACGATGCGCGCCTCGACGGGGATCGCCTCGCCCGCGAGCTGGTCGGGGTAGCCGGTGCCGTCCCACCGCTCGTGATGGTGCCGCACGACGGCCCGCTCGATCGGCCCTGTCACCGCCGCGGAGATCATCGTGTCGCCGCGCGTGGTGTGCTCCTTGATGACGTCGTACTCCTGGACGTCGAGGGGGCCGCGCTTGTGCAGCACGGCATCCGGGATCCCGATCTTGCCGACGTCGTGCAGCAGGGCGCCTGCGGCGATCGCGCGCAGCCTCGGCGCGGGGACGCGCAGCTGCTGGCCGACGAGGATGGCGAGCGCAGCTACGCGCTCCCCGTGGCCCAGCGTGTATCCGTCTCGTCCCTCGAGCGCCGCGGTGAGGCCGAGGATCGACTCGGTCTGGCCGGAGCGGAGCTGGGTCATCACGTCGGAGGTCGTCAGCTGCTCGATCGACTTCAGTGCGCGACCTCGACCGTATTCGGACACGACCGCGAAGAGGACGGTCGCGCACCCGAGGACGAGTTGCACGTGGTACAGCCAGAACGTCCCGCGCCACGTCGTCGCGAGATGCATCGAGATCTGTGCCTCGGCGACGAGGAGCGCGGCCACGGTGACTGCGCCGTACAGCGGGAGTCCGCTGCGCCGGTAGCCGATGAAGTACCGCACCGCGGCGATCACGCAGAGGCCGACGACGATCACCACCTGAGCGCGGGCGATCGTCAGGCTCTGTGCGAACCAGAGCGGCACGATCTCGGGACGAAGGATGGCCGTCGCGCCGTAGGCGAGCAGCGACGTGATCCCGGCGAGGAGGATCGCCCCCGGAACCTCGACGCCGCGTTCGGGATCCGCCCGCGCCAGTCGATCGAACTGGCGACGAGGAGCGCGCTGCAGGAGAGGAAGGCGAGGCGGCCGCTGAAGCCGATCACCGCGCTGTATTCGCCGCGGATGAGCATGCCCGGCGTCGTGAGTGCATGGACGGCGAACAGGCCCGCCATCATCAGGAAGGCCATCGCGAGCCACAGCAGCCGAGGATTGGGCGACCGGAGGACGACGACGCTCACAGTCGCCGCGAGCAGCGCGCAGATGGCGGACACCAGCGTCACCACCTGGATGTGGCCGAGCGGCGACTTCCACTGGAGCAGCAGGTCAAGGCTGGGCTGGTTCTGCAGCACCCACAGTGCCGCCGTAGACGCCACGACGACCAACGCCCATGGCAGGATCTCGGGTAGTGCTCGGCGCATCTGGACACCCCGGAACGCGCGCGATCAGAGATGACCGCCTCGGGTCGGAGTATCGGCAGACTGAACGAACTTATTGAGCCTGTAATGCCCTCGCACGGCATTCGTATCGCGGCAGGCGCTCCTACTGGATGTCGTACAAGACCGAGACGGTCAGTTGGAGTGTCTGCTCGCCGGGGTTCAGCGGCGTCGCCGCGTCCATCGCACCGCCTGCGTTCGCTGTGCGCGCCAGCGGCGGGACACTGCCGTTGGTGGACTCCGAGATCGCGCGCGCCGCGCCAAGGGTCACGCCGGCAGCCTTCGCCAGCACCTCGGCGCGCGCGCGGGCGTTCTTGACGGCCTCCTCGCGCGCTTGGGACAGGAACTGCTCCGGCTTGTCGACGGTGAACGAGATGCCGTTCACCCGCACTGCGTTCCCACCCGCCGCGACCGCCGCGTCGAGGATCTCGGATGCGCTATCGAGGTTGCGGACGGTGACCTGCAGCTGGTTGGAGACCTGGTAGCCGCGGATTGTCGGCGTGCCGGTGCCGCCGGGGTTGTTCGCGTACTGCGGGGTGATGCTCAGGTTCTGCGTCTGGAGATCCTTGTCGGCGATACCCTTCTGTTTCAGCGCCGCCTGCACCTTGGTCATCGCCTCCGCGGCGCTGTTGCGAGCGCCCGCCACCGTCACCTCCGTGGTCTGCACGCCGATGTTCAAGCGAGCGATGTCCGGCTTCACGGCGACGGTTGCGGAGCCCGTGACGGTGATCCCCGTCTGCTGCGGTGCGGCGACCGTCACCTCCGTCTTCGGGGTGCAGGCGAGCGCCGCGAGCGCGGCGACGGCGACCGCGCCGCCGAGGAGCCCGCGCAGCGCGCGGCGACGGGTGATTGAGGTGGGGGCAAGGATTGACTCGGGCATGGGATGTTCCTTCCAGGCGGGAAGGCCATCGCCTCTTCCGCCTCGGTTACCTGGAGTGACGCCGCCGCGCGGCGAACTGGGCGACGGAGGCGCCGCCGAGGAGCACCGTCAGCGCGCCGAGCGCAGCCACCGTGCCTCCTGTCCAGTCAGACGACGGCGCGGCGGCATCGGTTCCGGCGGGGGCCGGAGCGCGCATCGCCTCGACCGCAACCGGCGTGGGGGCCGGGACGTACATCGGGTTCTCGACCACCGTACCGGTGTCTGGCGTGGGCCGTGCGAAGACCGGTCCGGCATCGCGAGGATCAGGACGGAACGGGTCGGCACCGGTTGCGGTGGCCGCGGGGCCGGCCTCCGAGAACGCGGCCACCGTCGCCGTGGCGGTGGCCAGGGCCGTCGCCGCCTGCGGTGTGGCGCCGGACGAGGGCGTCCCGAGCAGCCTTGGCGGCGGGCTGGCGGGGGGAGCAGTGGCCGGGGCGGCACCCGCCGGGCCAGTGGTGGCCGTCGGGACGCCTACAGGGCCGAACGGGCTCGGCGCGATCGTGCCGCTGCCAGTTGTGGCGCCGCCCATGCCGCCCCCCGCACCAGCAGGCCCCGCGCCGTGCGGAGGGGGGTCGGTCGGAGCAGGGGCAGTGGCGGTCGCGGTCGCCGGGGCGGCGCTTGGCGGCGGGTTCTCGGAGGCGCTGCCGCTCGCGGGCGTGCCGGGAGCGGGGGCAGTCGCGGGTGCGAACGCAGGGGCGGCGCTGGGCGTGCCGGCTGGAGCGGTACCCGGCGTCGCGGCGCCCGGAGCGACTGCGCCTGCTGCGCCCGCGCCGGGAGACGCCGAACGCGGAGTCGTGTTCGCGATGGGGGTCGAGGTCGGCGCGGCGGGCGGCGCCGCGTTCGCGCTGTCGTTCTTCGGCGCAGGTTGGCCGCCAGCCTGCCCGCCAGCCTGATTGGCAGCGGAGGAAGCGGACTCACGCGGGGCGGTCGCGAAGACGACCGGGGTGTCGCCCGCGCTGCTGCTGTTGGTCAGGGCCACGACGAACAGCAGCGCGGCGACGCCGGTGCCCGCGCGCGTGGCCCACTCGAGGCGGCGAGGGCCGACTCGGACGGGGGCCGGTGGCGCGAGCAGCGCGAAGGAGCGCGGGGCGCGCACGGTGCCGATCCCGGCCAGTGCGATGCGCACCTGCCGGAGGTCGTCCACGTGGTCCCGAGCCACCTCGCTGGAGGCGAGTTCGGCCTCGAAGGCCACCCGCTCCGCTTCGGTGAGCTCCCCGTCGATGTATGCGGACGCACGCTCCTGGAGCCGCTCCAGCGGGGTAGTAGGAGCCTCCAGGGCACGTCGTCGCCACCACATCATGGGGTTCACCGCCTGTCACTCAGACGCTGGGCAACCTCGGAGAGTTCCCGGGATTCGAGAATGACCTCACGCAGCCTCGATCGGGCGCGGCTGAGGCGTGACTTTACGGTGCCGAGCGCGACCCCGGTGGCCGCCGCAATCTCCGCGTAGTCCATGCCGTGGATGTCCGACATCACGATGACCTCCCGCCAGTCCGGGGGAAGCGTTGCGAGCGCCACCTCGATGGCTGCGCGCACCTCGCCCTGCTCGGCCACGCCCTCCGGGCTCGGCCCCGGCTCCGGCGGATCGATGTCCGCGCGGTCCGGGTCGTCACGCGCGGCATCCAGGCTGGTGGTGGGGCGTCGTACGCCCTTGCGGAGCTCGTCGCGGGCGCGGTTCGCGGCAATGGTGAACAACCATGAGCGGAACGAGCCGCCCCGGAAGGTGTCGATGTGCCGCCACGCGGAGACGAACGCCTCCTGCGTTACGTCCTCGGCCGCTTCGCGATGGGTAAGCATCCGCAGCACGAGCGAGAAGACGTGGTCCTGGTAGCGCAGCACGATCGCATTGAACGAGGTCGTCGAGGGCGGGATCGGACTCCGCGCCGGAGCGCGGCTGGGCAGAGGTCATGCAGCAGGACCGCCTCGCGTGGTACGCGGGCCGGAGGTTAGCATGCGCTCCCGCTATCCGAACGTGAGCAGATCGCACAGGAGACGCCGAACATGCCGCTAGCAGGGGCGAACGAGTTGCTCGCGGCGGCCGAGCGAGGTGGCTACGCCGTGCCCGGCTTCAACGTCTCCAACCTGGAGATGGCGCTGGGCGTGATCGCGGCCGCCGAGGCGAAGCGCGCGCCGATCTTCCTGCAGTTCAACCCCAGCAACCTCGACCACATCGGCGGCGTCGAGGTGGCGGCGGCGGTCGGGCGGACGCTCGCTGCGCGCGCCACCGTGCCGGTCGCGATCCACCTGGACCACGCGCCGACGGTGGCGCTGATCCGGCAGGCGATCCGCGCGGGATTCACCTCGCTCATGTTTGATGGCTCCACGTTCCCGCTCGAACGCAACCGCCGCGAGACGATGGAGGCGTACGCCGCCGCGCAGGAGGCGCGTCTCGGCCTCGAGGCGGAACTCGGCCACGTGGGAGGGCGCGAGGCGGGCGTGCGCACCTCCGAGATGGCGCTGACTGACCCCGAAAGCGCGGCGCGCTTCGTGCAGGAGACGCGCGTCACCTCGCTGGCCGTCTCGATCGGCACCGCACACGGCATGGCGGGCGAGGTGCGCCTCGACCTGCTCGCGGAGCTGCGGATCGCGACCCGGTCGCTGCCACTGGTGCTGCACGGCGGCTCCGGCGTGACGCCGCGCGACCTGCGCGCCTCCGTCCTCGGCGGCATTCGCAAGGTGAACATCAGCACGGAGATCCACGCCGCGTTCACGCGCGGCATCGCCGGTGCCACGGGCAACGACCCCCGCCCCGCACTCCGCGCCGGCCGCGACGCCGTCGCTGCCGTCGCCGAGGAGCGCATCGACCTGCTGGGCGCCGCCGGACGCGCCTAGCCCTCAAGGCTCGCGCGGCCCGCACGTCTGAATCGAGCGTGACGCCACGTCGGCGGTCACTCGAAGCCCGCAGGTCAGGATCAGGCGCGCGCGGGTATCCCGCGCATGAGCCCGAGAGCGACCTGAAATAGTGCTAGCGGGGCGCGTCGATATACTCGAAGACGTGACCATGGATCAGCCTTCAAGCGAGTTCGACGACGAACCGGCGCCCCTCCGGGCGGCGGAGGCGCGGTTGATGCTCACCCACGGCGGCCTCGGCGCCGTCGATCCATGGGCCCCCGAGCGCCGTCCGCTGCGCGAGGTGCTCTGGCTGTGGGGCCTCCGCGGCCTCAGCGAGACCCTCGAGGTTATCGCGCTCGCGATGATCATGTTCGTCGCCGTGCGCGCCGTCGCGCACAACTATCGCGTCGATGGCAACTCGATGGTCCCGTCCTTCCACGACGGTGAGGCGCTGATCGTGAACCGCCTTGCCTACCGGACGTTGAACCTCGGCTGGGTGCCGGTGGTCGGACGAGACGAGTGGCAGCCGTTCGGCGCGCCGAAGCAGGGCGACGTGGTCATCTTCATCGCCCAGCGCACGCCGCGGGAACGCGACTTCGTGAAACGCATCATCGGACTGCCCGGGCAGACGGTTGAGGTCACGAAGGGCCGCGTCGTCGTGAACGGCGTCGCCTTCGACGAGCCGTACATCTCCGCGCCGCCCAACTACGAGTTCAAGGCGCAGACCGTCCCGCCGGGCAAGCTGTTCGTGCTGGGCGACAATCGCAATAACTCGCAGGACTCGCACCTCATCGGCATGGTCGATATGGGCGAGGTGGTCGGGCGGGTAGACCTGCGCTACTGGCCGCTGCGAGCGGCCGAGATCATCCAGGGCGAGTTCGGCACGCCGGTCGCGCAGACCGGTGCGCCTCCCGGCACCACGCCGGCTCCTCGCAGCATGCGGCTTGAGCCGGAGGTGTCACCATGGCGGTAGATCCCGAAGTCGTCGGAGCACTCAAGGCGTCCGGCGCATACCTCGAAGGTCACTTTCAGCTGACGTCAGGTCGGCATTCTGGGCAGTACCTGGAGAAATTCAACCTGCTCCAGTGGCCGCAGTACACCGAGTTGGTGTGCAAGAAGATGGCGGAGCATGGCCGTCCTTTCGCCCCCACGACGGTCGCCGGCCCAACCACCGGCGGCGTGCTGCTGGCGTACGAGGTCGCTCGACAGCTCGGGGTGCGTGGCATCTTCTGTGAGACCGATGCCCACGGCGGGCGCTCGTTCCAGCGCGGCTTCAAGCTGCAGCCAGGCGAGAAGGTGTTGGTCGTCGATGACATCGTCACCACGGGCGGGTCGCTCATCGACACGATCGACGCGGTGATCAAGGCGGGCGGCGAGCCCGTGTGCGTCTCCGCGATCGCCGACCGCACCGGCGGCAAGGTCACCTTCGGCGACGTGCCGTTCCTCCCGGCGACCGAGGTGGTGATGGAGAGTTACCCCGCCGATGACTGCCCGCTCTGCAAGCAGGGCGTGCCGCTCAAGGTCACGTAACAGCTCCGCCCGGCCGATCGGTATGGGTTCGCCACGGGCAGGCGGCGAGATAGGGCATGTCCGGCCGGTAGACGGCAGAGACTCTGAGTCATTCGTCGTGACTCGGAGGCCCTTCGCGATCGAACCGCCGCTGTTTTCGAGGTTGGATCGCCATCGGCATCGCCTCGGTGCTGCGCGCAGTCGCAGCGCTGATGCCGGGTGGCTTCGGCCACGCCCTGGCGCAGACCAGTGGTTCGCCGCCCGAGCACCCCGGCACTCCTGCGGGCGGAACCACGACCACTTCGCGTGGGGATACACCGACTCCACGAACACGAGCGAGGATCTGACGACCACGACGACCTCGGGTGGCACGATCTCGACCGCGACCTCCGATGGCACGACGAACACCACGGTCAACAACACGAACAGCAACAACTCCGTCACGGTGAGCCAGGGTGGCACGACGATCGAGGTGACCCTGCCCTCGGGAGCCGTGCCCTCGGGGGGGACACTCAGGTCAACCGCACCGGATCGCCGCGCTACACTGGGTGCGTGTGTAAGGCAGTCGCCGGACACGCCCCCAGCCCCGCGTCGGCGTCGACGGCCAGCGCACCCCCCGAGGTCGGCGCTGCGGCGATCCCGCGCATCCGGATGACCGTCTCTTGACCTGGCAAACCGCGCCGGCAGCGCCCGTCCCGGAGCGGCGGCGACGCCGCCGCTCGTCTCGCCCGTGGCGATGGATCCGCCAGCACCGGGTCCTCGTGATGCTCGGTGTGCTCGCGATCCTCGGGCTGCTCGGCGCCGACATCGCACGCCGCGCCGTGATCGTTCGCCGCGAGCTGGTCGAGGCGAACGTGGCGCTGACGCGCGTGCGCGGGACGGTGGGGCCGCTGCTCCGCTTCGACGCCAGCGCCTGGCCAGATGGAGCAGGGTACGAGCGGCTCGTCGGAGACGTCTCGACGGCGCACGATCACCTCGTTGCCGCGCGTTCGGCGCTTGTCTATCTCCGCTGGCCCGCCCGTGCCATGGGGGTCGTGCCGGTGGTGGGCGAGCAGTTCGGCGTCGCACCGCGCGCGCTCGACCTGGGCATCGACGTTACGAAGCAGACCGGCACCGTGCTGGCGGAAGGGCGGCCGCTGTTCGCCGGGCAGGGCAAGATCGCCGAGCGCGCGCGGGAGGTGCTGGTCGTGCGCGGCCCGGAGCTCGACCGCGCTCTCGCGGCCCTCGAGGCGGACGCAGCGGAGCTGGAGCGGTTGCGATCCGTGCGCTGGATGGGACCGATGAGCCGTGTTGGGCGGCTGCTGGACGCTGTCTCCGGCGACCTGAAGCAGATCGGCACGGCACGGGCGCTCGCGACCGCCGCGACCAAGGGGCTCGATCCGCTGCTCGGCTTCGACCGTCCGCGTACCTACCTCGTCCTGGGTCAGAACGAGCAAGAGATCCGTCCGACGGGCGGGTTCCTCGGCACGATGGGCGTGATCGTCATCGACAAGGGGCGCATGGTCTCCTCCGACTACCGGTCCTCGTATGAGTTCGACCCGCCCACGCCCCCGAGGCGGCGGCTGCCGGAGGAGCTCATCCGCTACATGGGCGCAGGGGGCTGGTATGTCCGCGATGCGAACTGGGACGCGGACTTCCCGACCTCTGCGCGGCGCATCCTCGACTTCGTCAAGGCAGACCGCAACATCGATGCGGACGGCGCGGTCGCCGTGAACACGCCGATGATGCAACTGCTGCTGGGCGCCACGGGGTCGATGCGCGTCGAGGGCGTCGACACGCCGCTCACGCCGGAGAACTTCATCGCACTGCTGGAGGAGGAGATCTTCGAGAACTGGCCGGACAACATCGCGCGCAAGCGCCAGCTGCTCCAGCCCGTCCTGCGCGAGTTGATCTCTCGTGTGCAGGATGCGAACGCGGAGCGGGTGCCGCCGTTGATCGGCGCATTCACCCGCGGCGCGCGCAGTCGCGACCTGCAGGTGTTCGCGCGAGACGATCGGAGCGCGGCGATGATCGCGGCGATCGGCGTCGATGGCCGGATCCAACCGAAGCCGGGGCGCGACTTCCTTGCGGTGGTCGACAGCAACGTGTCCTACGACAAGATCCAGATCGCGATTCGCCGCGAGATTACCTACGTCTCACGC
>CAMDAY010000076.1 GCA_945888895.1 Dehalococcoides mccartyi
GAGGGCGGGGAGACCCGAACGCAAACCAACGACCCGGAGGAGCTGCGACGTTCGTCGGCTCTTCGGCATGTGAAAACGGTAGCAAGCGCTATGCAGCCCCTGTCAAACCTCGCGCGTGGTTGACGGAAGGCCTGCGATCCCGCTCGCAAACCGGGCCGATTAGCACATGCGTGCCGAATCGTCGCGCGCACGGGAGCCCGGCGAGGCGGAAGATGAAGATCCGTGGAACGGTTCACGGTTGCGCGACGTCACCGTAGGGACGCACGACGAGGAGGCGACGGTGCTGCGAGCGCTCCTGTACGAGCTGTACGGTCGCCAGCTGGAACGATCGATCCGCCGGGGCGCGCTGCCGCGTCATGTTGGCGTCATCCTGGACGGCAACCGCCGGTACGCGCGGCGGATGGGCCTGGCGCAGGTCGCCGAGGGCCACCTCCGCGGTGCCGACAAGGTCGAGGAGCTCGTCAGCTGGTGCGACGACCTCGAGATCCCGATCGTGACGCTCTGGGCGCTCTCCACTGACAACATCAACCGCCAGCCCGAGGAGCTCGCGGCGATCTTCGGCATCATCGAGCAGAAGGTGGCGGCCTTCAGCGAGCGGAACGGCGAACGCCCGACCCGTCGGATCCGCGTTGTCGGGCGCCGGGAGTTGCTGCCGGACAGCACCCGTGCGGCCATCGAGCGCACCGAGGAGGCGACGGCCTCCTCGGGCCCGGGCGAACTGCTGGTCGCCATCGGCTACGGCGGGCGCGAGGAGATCACGGACGCGGTGCGCCATCTGCTCGCCGACCGGGTGCGCAACGGCGATTCGCTTGAAGGCATCGTGCAGGACCTGCACCCGGACGAAATCAGCCGGTACCTCTACGCTCCAGACATCCCTGACCCGGACCTCATCATTCGCACATCTGGAGAGCTGCGGCTCTCCGGCTTCCTGCTCTGGCAGAGCGCGTACAGCGAGTACTACTTCTGCGACGTCTTCTGGCCCGCCTTCCGCCGCATCGACTTTCTGCGCGCCCTCCGCTCCTACGGCAACCGCGAGCGCCGTCGCGGTCGCTAGCGCCGCCGGAGGCGTCGCGGCGGGGTTCGGTCGCCGCGACGCTCCGATGTGGCGGACGGCGCCATGCCCCCCGGCATCGCCGCCCCGGGCATCGCCTGCACCTCGACCCTGCTCTCGAGGCTGGCCCCCACAATCGTGGACTTGCTCCGGCGGAGCGGTGTTGGGCGATCGCGGGTGGCGGCGCTCGCGGGGGGTGGTGGGGGAGTGCCCCCGCTGAGGCCGCGCCCCTCGCGACGTTAACGCGCTGCTAACTCCGCGGCGGGATGATACCCGGATGATCGATCGTTTCGATCGTCTGAAAGGGTTGCCGATGCCGCGCGAACAATTTCAACGCGGGCTCCTGTCACTCGAGGATGGAGTTCTGGAGTTGGGATCCATGGTCGATCGCCAGATCGACCGCGCGATGGAAGCCCTGATCAACCGTGATCTGCCCCTTGCCGAAGCGATCATCCGTGACGACGGCGAGGTGAATCGCACTCGCTTTCATCTCGACAACGTGTGCCTCTCGCTGCTGGCTCAGCAGGCACCGCTGGCCAGCGATTTGCGGTTCATTGTCGCCGTGCTCTCCATGGTGTCTGACCTCGAACGGATGGGCGACCACGCCGAGGGCATCGCGCGCATCGTCCTGCTCATGCAGGATGAACCGCTGGTGAAGCCGCTGGTCGACATCCCGGAGATGGCCACTCACGCTCGAGGGATGATGCGCGATGCGCTGGACGCACTCGTCGATCGGGACATCGAAGCGGCGTATGCAGTCGGTCACTTGGACGACGCCGTCGACGCGCTGTACGAGCGGGTCTATCGAGATCTGATCGAGATCATGACTCAGGATCCCAGCACCGTGGAGCCGTGCACTCACCTGCTGTGGACCGCGCACAACCTGGAGCGGATCGCCGATCGGGCCACGAACATCGCGGAGCGGGTCGTCTTCACCGTGACGGGCATGCTCCCGCAGATGGATGTCTCGCGGTACTAGGGCCCCACGCGGTTCTCATCTGGCAGAGCAATGGTCGAGGATCCGTGCGAGAGCTCGGGAATCCTCGGCGCCCGGCCCGCCCCCTCCCCCACCCGTTCACTGGTGTGGGGAGGGGGCAGGTCGTTGCGCGCTAGCCGAAGCGGCCGGTGATGTAGTCCTCGGTGCGCTTGTCCTGGGGGTTCGTGAAGATCTGCTCGGTGGGGGCGTACTCGACCAGCCGCCCGATCAGGTCGGACTCCGCGAGGAGGAACGCCGTGTGCTCGGACACGCGCGCCGCCTGCTGCATGTTGTGTGTCACGATGACGATCGTGAAGTCCTTCGCCAGCGTCCGCATCAGGTCTTCGACCTTCAGCGTCGCGATCGGGTCGAGGGCGGAGCACGGTTCATCCATCAGGATGACGTCAGGGCTCGTGGCGATCGCCCGCGCGATGCAGAGACGCTGCTGCTGCCCGCCGGAGAGGGCCAGGCCGGACTTCTTCTTCAGATCGTCCTTCACTTCGTCCCAGAGTGCCGCCTGCTTCAACGAACGCTCGACGAGCTCGTCCATGTTTCCGCGGTAGCCGTTGATCCGGGCGCCGAACGCGACGTTCTCGTAGATCGACTTCGGGAACGGGTTGGGCTTCTGGAACACCATGCCTACGGAGCGGCGCACCTCGACGGGGTCGACTCGCTTGTCGTAGACGTTCACACCGCCGATCACAATCTCACCCTCGACGCGGACGCCGGGGATGAGTTCGTTCATGCGGTTGATCGAGCGCAGGAGCGTGCTCTTGCCGCACCCCGAAGGGCCGATGAGCGCGGTGACCTGCTTGGCGGGGATCGTGAGGCTCATTCCCGTGATCGCCTGTTTGCGCCCGTAGAACACGGAGAGGTCACGAACGTCGATCGCAGGATCCGCGATCTGTTCGTTGTAGGAGCCACTGGCGGGGCTCGTCGCAAGAGTTGCGGCGGTGGCCGCCCGAGGTGCCTCGGGCTGTGTGCTCGCCTCGGAGACGTCAGTTGTCATCGGCTTCTCAGTCACCATGTCGATATCTCCGTTCTTACCCGGCACGGCGGCGCACTGCGCGGTTGCGCAGGACAATCGCCAACGAGTTCATGAGCAGCAGCACTGCAAGCAAGATGACGATCGCGGCCGCTGCGAGTGCGTGAAACTCAGTCTGCGGCTTGGAGGTCCAGTTGAAGATCTGAATCGGCAGGACCGTGAATCGGTCCAGCGGGCTGTTGGGCACGAACGGCACGAACGTCAGCGCGCCAATCGTGATCAACGGCGCAGTCTCGCCGATCGCACGCGATGCCGCGAGGATGTTGCCGGTGAGGATGCCCGGGAGCGCGTGCGGCAGGACGTGGTGCCAGATCGTCTGCCACTTCGTCGCCCCCACGCCGTACGAGGCATCGCGTACCCCAGACGGCACCGCGCGCAGCGCTTCCTGCGTGGCCACGACGATGATCGGCAGTACCAGGAGCGCCATCGTGAACGATCCGGCCAGCACGCTTCGCCCCAGCTCGAGGAACCGCACGAACACCGTCAGGCCCAGCAGGCCGTAGACAATGGAGGGCACTCCCGCGAGGTTCGAGATGTTGATCTGGATGAACGACGTGATCCAGTGATCAGGTGCGTACTCTTCCAGATAGAGCGCCGCCATTACTCCCAGCGGCAGCGCCACCAGGATGGTGAAGAACATCATGTACGCCGTGCCGGCGACGGCTGCCTTCACTCCTGCGTTCGCCGCGAATCGAGAGTCGAAGCTCGTGAAGAACTGGGCGTCGATCCACGGGAGTCCGCGAATCAGGATATCCACGACCAGGATGGCGAGCACGCCCAGCCCGATCAGGATACTGGCCACGCCCATGACCATCAGGATGTTGCCCTGTTTCTTGCGGTAACTCAGGCGCTGGTCGAACAGGTCGGCTCCGGGCAGCGGGCGAACGTCGACGGCCATTAGTCGTACACCTCTCGGAAGTGCCTCACGACCCAGTGGCTGAGGACGTTCATCAACAGCGTCAGCACGAACAGCATGCTGCCCACCGCGAAGATGGTGAGGTAGGCCAGCGAGCCGTACGGCGTATCACCCAGCGACACCTGGACGATGTACGCAGTCATCGTCTCGACAGGGACACGCACGTCGAGCGTGAGCGTCGGATTCTGACCTGCGGCAATCGCCACCACCATTGTCTCCCCCACCGCACGCGAGAGCGCGAGGATGATCGATGCGATCACGCCGGAGATGGCCGCGGGGAAGACGACGCGTGTGGCCACCTCGAAGCGGGTCGCGCCCATCGCGTATCCGCCCTCGCGAAGGCCGGAGGGAACGGACGACATCGCGTCCTCGCTGAGGGATGCCACCAGCGGCAGGATCATGATCCCCATCACCAGGCCAGCGGAGAGCGAGTTGAAGGTACTGAGGCCCGGGATGAAGCCCTGCAGGAACGGCGTCACGACCACGAGCGCGAAGAAGCCGTAGACGACGGTCGGGACACCGGCCAGCACCTCGAGCGCGGGCTTGAGGGCGCCACGCAGCCGCGGACTCGCAAACTCGCTGAGGTACGTCGCCGCAAGGAGGCCCAGCGGGACGGCGATCATCAGCGCAATGAAGGAGGTCAGGAAGGTCGCGGATACCAGCGGCCAGATGCCGAACTTCTGGATCGAGAAGAGCGGCGTCCACTCGGTCTCGGTGAAGAACCGCAGGATCGACACTTGCTGGAAGAAGTGCAGCGTCTCGCCGGCGAGCGAGAAGATGATGCCGAATGTGGCAAGAATGCCGCTGGCGGCGGCGGCGAAGAGCACGCTTTGAATGGTGCGTTCGCGGAGCAACCGCATGCGGTCCTGCCGCAGGAGGTCGCGTGGTGGGTAATCACGACGTGACTGCACGGGCGCCTTCGTTCGAATCGAACTATGGAGGTGGAGCTGGGGGAACTGCTCGAGATTGTATTGCTCGTCCCAGCCCCGTGACTGGCAAGCGGGCAGGGGCGCCTCACCGCGAAGTGAAGCGCCCCTGCCCCTGCATCAACGCTTAGTTGTAGCGGTCCAGCGTCGCGCCGACCTCAGCACCCTTCGGGAAGAGCGTGCCGACGGTGCCGGTGGCGAATCGCTTCGCGATGGCGGTGTAGGTCTTGTCCTCAAGGGCGATGTAGCCCACCTCGCGCGTCTGGACGAGCGGGGTGAACGACTTGCTGAGGTAGAACTCGACGAACGCCTTCACCGCAGGATTCGCCGCCTCGCTCTTCTTCACGTAGATGAAGATCGGGCGGCTGAGCGGCTGGTAGGAACCGTTCTTCACGGTCTCGATCGACGGCTCGATGCACTTGCCGTCGCCCTTGTCGTCGACCTTCGCGAGTTGCAGCTTGGCCTTGTTCTCGGTGTAGTAGGCAAGGCCGAAGTAGCCGAGCGCGTTCGTGTCGCCGGAGACGCCCTGCACGAGCACGTTGTCGTCTTCGGACGCCTGGAAGTCGCCGCGGCTGGCCTTTTCCTTGCCGTTGATGGCCTGGGTGAAGTAGTCGAACGTACCGGAGTCGGTACCGGGGCCGTAGAGCTTGATGGGCTGGTCAGGGAAGGACGGGCGGATCTGGTTCCACCGCGTGATCTTGCCTTGGGCCTCGGGCTCCCACAGCTTCTTGAGCTCGGCCTTGGTCATGCACGCAGCCCAGGTGTTCTTCGGGTTGATGACCACCGCGAGGCCGTCGAACGCGACGGGCACCTCGATGTACTCGATGCCCTTCGCCTGGCACGCGGCGACCTCGGCCGGGTCGATCGGTCGGGAGGCGTCCTGGATCGCCGTCTCACCGGCGCAGAACTTCTTGAAGCCGCCGCCCGTGCCGGAGACGCCGACGCTGATGCGGACGTCCTTCGCGTGCTTGCGGAACTCCTCAGCAGCGGCGGCCGTGACCGGGTACACCGTGCTGGAGCCGTCGATGATGATGTCGCCCTTGAGCTTGGCGAGGTCGGCCTTGTTGGCCGGCTCAACAGGCTTGCCGGCCGCCGCCGCCGCCGGAGTGGCGGTGGCCTTAGCGGCAGCGGGCGTGCCGGTGCCGGTTCCGGCAGCAGAAGTGCTGGCGGGGGTAGCGGTGCTGCCGCCGCAGGCGACCGTGAGGGTGGCAGCGAGGACGACGGTGAGCCCGATGCCGAGCTGCTTCGCTCGTCCGAGCCTAGTGAATTGGAACATGTGAGCCCTTTCGCTGGGTTTAGTTGGAAGTTCCCTTTGCAAGTGAATTATCCGGAGCCGGTGTAATGGCCTCGTTAACGTCGAAACGCTTCCCGTGAATGACGACGAGCAGGGCTCCCTCGTCCGAGGGCGTCGCTCAATGGCACGCCGCCCGACGACGACGTTCGACACGATCCGACTGCCCGATGTGGCGCCCGCAATCCCGCTTGACAGTGGTCGCTCCACATCGGAAGATTCCGATATCGGAGATATCCGATGTGGAGGTCTGCGATGAACACCGAACTGCTCGATGCCGTGGACGCCCGCACCGTCGAGTTGCTGCGCGCGCTGGCGAATCCGGTGCGGTTTCGCATCGTCCAGTCGCTCGCGGCGCGTGGCGAGTGCGTCGTGGGAGATCTGGTGCTCGAGCTCCCGGTGACGCAGTCCACCGTGTCTGAGCACCTGAAGGTCCTCCGCGACGCCGGCATTGTGCGCGGCACCGTGGATGGGCCAAACCGCTGCTACTGCCTCAACCCTGATGCGCTGCAAACGATGCGTCTCGCCTTCGAGTCGCTCGAGCAGCGCGCCTGCTGCTGAACGGAGAGCACGATGACCATGACGAATGATGACCTGCGCTCGGCTGTGAGTGACGCCTACGGTGCGCGGGCCCGCGAGGTGCTGGCGGGCACGCCCGGCACTCGTTCGGCGGGCGTTGCCTCTACGCTCTACGGCGAGGCAGCCAGCCTGATGCCGGAGAGCCTGGTCTCGTATGGCTGCGGCAACCCGGTGGCGATCGCCGGGCTGCGCGAGGGCGAGACCGTGCTCGACCTGGGCTCCGGCGCCGGTCTCGATTGCTTCCTGTCCGCGCGCCAGGTCGGCTCGACCGGTCGCGTGATCGGTGTGGACATGACGGACGACATGCTCGCGCTCGCGGAACGCAATCGCGCACAGCTGGGCATCCAGAACGTGGAGTTCCGCAAGGGGCTCATCGAAGCGATCCCCGTCGAGGATGCCTCGGTGGATCTCGTCATCTCGAACTGTGTCATCAACCTCTCGCCGGACAAGGACGCCGTCCTGGCGGAGTCGTTCCGCGTGTTGCGGTCGGGTGGCCGATTCCAGGTCTCGGATGTCGTGCTGCTGCGCGACATCTCCGAGGCGGAGCGCACCGACCTCGACCTGTGGTCGGCCTGCAAGTCTGGCGCGCTGCTGCGCGAGGACTACGTCACCCGTTTGCAGGCGGCTGGGTTCGAGGACGTCGAGGTGCTGATCGCGGACGATGCCGGCGATGAGGCGTGGACGAGTGCCCTCGTGAACGCACGCCGCCCCGGGGGAGTGCACGCTGGCACGCCATGGCTCCCGGACGGTCGCCACATGGAACTGCTGCCGATTGCGGGGGCGGCGAGCTGCTGCGGCCCTGACTGCTGCGCCGAGTAGCGCAGACACGCGTCGAGGTGGCCCTGCTACGACGTGGCCGGGACTGGTTGGTCACCTGGTGGCCCGTGCTCCTGCTCGGCTGGACCACGATCGGTGCCTACGGTGCCGTGTATTACTCCTTTGGTGTGCTGCTCCAGCCGGTGCGTGAGGCGACCGGCTGGAGCGCCAGCGCCCTGACGGCCGGGTTCTCCGCGGGCGTGCTCCTCGGTGGTGCCGGGGCCGTGGTAGCGGGACGGGCGCTGGATCGCACTGGCGCTCGCCCGGTCCTCGGCGTCGCGCTGGCTGTCGGGTGTACCGCGCTGCTGGGCGCGTCGTACGCCGTCGAGCTCTGGCAGTTCCTCGCGGGTTGGGCCATCGGCGGCGGGGCGGTCGCCGGAGGTCTGTACTACCACGTCACCATGGCCGTGACGGCGCGGCTCTATCCCGGCCGCCGCGCCGCGGCGTTCTCCGTGCTGACCCTGCTCGGCGCGCTCGCGGGACCGATCTTTTATCCGCTGGCTGGCTGGCTCGTCGAATCGTTCGAATGGCGAACCGCCTTGCGGTTGCTGGTGCTCGCGCTCGCAGCCACCACACTGCCGTCGGTGCTCTTCGTGCAGACCGGAGCGCGAGGCACGGAAACAGGGGAGCGCACGTCCGTCGGCTCGGGGTCGGTCTTCCGAGCGCTACAGGACCGGCGCATCCTCACGGTCATGGCGATGATCGGAAGCGTCTCGCTTGGCACCAGCGCGCTGACGTTGCACCAGGTGCCGGCGATGCAGGCCACGGGCCTGTCGTTGGCGGCCGCGTCGGCGATCGCTGGCACGCGCGGGTTGTTCCAGTTCGGTGGCCGGCTGTTCCTCGCGCCGCTGGTGACCCGCATCGGGGTCGCCGGCGCGCTGGCGGCCTGCTATGCGGCGAGCGCGTTCGGCACGGGCTTGCTGGCGAGTGCCGGTTCGGTGGTCCTCGTCGTGGGTTTCATTGGCCTCACGGGTGTCGCGCTCGGACTGCTGTCACCGCTGCACGGACTGTTCGCCGCGGAGGTCTACGGCGAGGAGCGCCTGGGGACGTTGATGGGGGTCCAGCAGGTGGTCGCGAGCGTGACCGGCGCGGCAGGACCGTGGCTGGCCGGCATTGCCCTGGACTACACGGGCAGTTACCTCGTCGTCCTCATCGCGGCGGCTGCGCTGCAAGCGGGAGGACTCCTGCCGTTGATGCTGCAGCGGCAGGCGACGGCGAGTGGGATCGCCCACCCCTCATCTCTCGGGTAGCCGCGAGCGCCGGAAGCGCTCGGTCAGTCGTGTTCGGGTCGGTCCAGACGACGCACGAGCGCAATGGCGATGAGCAGACACGCCGCCGTGGGGATCCCCGCCAGCGGTGTCGGGAGGACGGTCATCTCGATCTACTCCGCAACTCACGACGTCGGACATAGCTCATCGGTAGCCGCCGGGGCGTCCACGAGTTCGTCTACCTCGCGCGTGCCACCACGGTCGGGACGTTCCACATCCCGCCGACGGTGGCCACGGTAGCGGGGATGCCCGATGTCTTCGGACGTGGCGACCCGGAGACGTTCATTGTCCGCCCGTAGGTGGCGCAGCCCTCCGAAGTTCCCTTCGAGATGACATCAAGAGGCGGCCGGGGATTCAGGTAGCCGGGGGCTCCGGCGGGGAAGGGCCCTCGGCTGCCGCCGCGAGGCCGATCGTGAGCGCCCGGAAGATCCGGCGGTGAACCGGGAGCAGCGCGAACCAGTAGAGCAGGCCCCATACACCGGCGGGG
>CAMDAY010000077.1 GCA_945888895.1 Dehalococcoides mccartyi
CTTTGCCACCACGGCGGAGGCAGCGAGCGCGAGGATCACTGCCGACGGCGATTGCCTGAACATGCGGGCGACCCCCTCCCTGGCCGGCACGCCCATCACCTGCATCAATGACGGCACCCTGGTGACCCTGGTGGCGGGCATCGTCACCGCCGATGGCCTCGACTGGCAGCAGGTTCGCACTCCTATCGCCGTGGGCTGGGTCGCCGCCCGCTACCTCACCGCCGTCCCGGACGGCACCACCGCCCCGCCCCCCGTGGCCACCTCGACTCCCCTGCCCGTTCCTGCCACTCCCGGCGCGTTCGAGGCTCCCCCGCCAGGCGGCATGACCTTCGGCATCGCGGGCACCTCGTCGCCTCGTGCGGTGGTGGCAGCGCAGACATTCCCGGTCGCCGGAATCTCGGTCATCGAACCGGCCACACAGCGCTACCTGACCTACATCCCGGGTGCCCCCGCGATTGTGAACACCCTGGACGACACGACGCTCCGACCAGACATGGTCGTGATGGTGCGCCGGGCCGGTACCCTTCCCCCCTCGGATACCGCTCCCGTCATCCAGAACAGCACTCCGCCGGTCACGGGAGCACCACACGCCTTCCCGGTGCCGGCCCGGGACGGCCTGGTGCTGGGCGCCGCAGGCACGAACGACGTGGTGACACTCATCAAGGCGCAGCCGTTCGCCGTCGACGTGGTGATGGCCCTCGAGGTATCGACGCAGCGGTGGCTCACCTACATCCCCGGCGCGCCGGACTGGGTGAGCACCCTAAGCCGCTCGACGATGAAGCCGAGCACGATCGTGTTCATCCGCCGGAGCGTCAGCGCCCCCGACCCCGAGTCGGCGACGCCCCCCGCGCCCTCAGCGGTCGTGAAGCCCGCGCGCGCGCTCCAGGTGCCGGTGACGTACTACTACTGCACGCAGCAGGCCGGCGGCGGCGCGGGTGACGGTGGCGGCTTCTGTGGGGCGATGCGGAACGGCCAGATCGTCCACGCGGGCGCCGCGTCCTGCTCCGGCGCGAACTTCGGACAGCGCTTTCGCATCCTGGGCAACCCGACCGAGTTAATCTACACCTGCAAAGACACCGGCGGCGGCGTGGGCGCGGAGCATCGCGATATCTGGTTCGCGAACAGCGACGAGGCGTACACGTGGTCGAGGACCGTCGCCCCCAGCGGCTACGCGAGCATCGAGGTCGTCGAGTAGCGTCGGCGGCGACGCGCGGTGTACCCCCCACGGACTGAGCAGCGATCGATGACGCGCCGTGGAACGCTATTTCGCAGCGAACGAGAACGGTCCGGGCGCGACGCCTCGGATACTAGCCGCGGCTACTCGACGCGGGCCTTCTTGCGCTTCTCGTCGGGCTCGCGGCGGTACTCCTCGAGCTCGCGGCACTCGCCGCCCTCGATCTGGTACACGCGCGTCGCGACCCGTTCGAGGATCGCGGGATCGTGGCTGGCGCAGATGATCGTGCCGTCGTAGGACTCGAGCGCCTCGACCAGCTTGCGGCGGGTCGCGGCGTCGAGGTGGTTGGTCGGCTCGTCCAGCAGGAGGACGTTCGAGGGCTGGATCAGGAACTTCGCCAGCGCGACGCGGCTGCGCTCTCCACCGGACAGCACCGAGATCGGCTTGAACACGTCGTCGCCGCGGAACAGGAACCGACCGAGGATCGCGCGCAGCGCGATGTCCGGCTGATCACCGGCGACGGTGCGCACCTCGTCGAGCATGGTGCGATCCGCGAGCAGCGCCTCGTCCTGGTGCTGGTCGTAGTAGCCGGTGTGCGCACGCGTTGACCACTGCACGACGCCCTGCGTCGGCTGCTGCTTGCCCGCGATGATCTTGAGGAGCGTGGACTTGCCGCTGCCGTTCGGGCCGAGGAGCACGACCTTCTGACCGCGCTCGACGAGCAGGTTCACATCAATCAGCACGACCTGGTCGCCGAAGGTCTGGGCGACGTGGTCGACGCGCAGCACATCAAGCTCCGTGCGCCCCGAGGCGCGCAACTGGAAGCCGACCTCGCGGTCGTCACGCTGGACCTCGATGCGCTCGATGCGAGCGAGCTGTTTCTCACGCGACTTCACGGCGGTGGCCTTCGTGGCCTTCGCGCCGAAGCGCTCGATGAAACGCGTCTGCTTGCTGATCTCGCGGTCCTGGCGCGCCGCGGCGCGCTGCTGCTGCGAGATGCGCTCGGCCTTCTGACGGAGGTAGTCGCTGTGGTTGCCGCTGTAGGACTCCACGCGGCCGTCGCGCAGCTCGATGATCCGGTTCACGACGACGTCATGGAACTCGGAATCGTGCGTAACGAGCAGCACGGCGCCCTTGTACTCCGACAGTTCGAGCGCGAGCCAGTCGCGCGCGGCGACATCGAGGTGGTTCGTCGGCTCGTCGAGCATGATGTTCGGCGGGCGATGCACCAGCACCTTCGCGAGGCCGACGCGCATGCGCCAGCCTCCGGAGAACTGGCCGCACAACTTCGTGCGATCCTCGATCGCAAAGCCAAGGCCATCGAGCACGCGGCCGATGCGGCGGTCGATGCGATAGCCGTCGAGTGCCTCGAAGCGTTCGTAGAGCTGCGCCTGTCGCTCGATCAACGCGTCGAGGTCACCCTCCGCGCTGCCGATCTGCATCGCTACTTCGTCGAGCTCAACCTCGATCGCGCGCGCTTCGGGGAAGGCGGTCCACATCTCCTCGACGAGCGTCTTGCTCTCGTCGAGGTTTGCCTCCTGGCGATGGAACTCGAAGTCGCCGCCGCGGACGCCTGCGGCACCCTCGTCCGGCTCGTCGTCGCCTGCGATGAGGCGCATGAGCGTGGACTTGCCTGCGCCGTTGGGACCGACCAGCCCGACGCGCTCCCCGTCGCCGATGGCGAAGGAGACGTCGCGGATCACGTGGTGGCCACCGAAGGAGCGGGCGAGGTTCTCAGCAAAGATCATGCATACAGGCTAACCGGCGACGGCCTCGAACGCGATCAGCGACGCCCCGAGGAGGCTCGCGTCGTCCCCGAGCGTCGTCCGCTCGACCGGTAGGTCGCCGGCGTACCGCGGTAGCGCAATGTCGCGCGTCCGGTCGAGGAGCGCCTCCCACCACGGTTCGAGGCCGTTGGTGAGCCCCCCGCCGAGAATGATCGCCTCCGGATCGAGGAGCGCGAGCAGCCCCGCCAGCCCGGTCGCGATGGCCTCAATCGCGCCCTCGACGACCTCGATCGCCAGTGCGTCGCCCTCGGTCGCCGCGGCAAACACCGCCGCCGCGTCGGCCTCCGCGCCCAGCGTAGAGGCGCGCCCGGCGGCTATGGCCGCGCGCACCGCCGCGGCGATGGCCGTGCCGCTCGCCTCGCCCTCCAGGCAGCCTCGACAGCCGGCGCCGCAGGATCGCCCGCCCGGGTGCACGATGAGGTGCCCCGCCTCGCCCGCTCCGCCCGTGCTGCCCGTGACCGGACGCCCGCCAGCCACGATTCCCGCCCCGATACCCGTGCTGAGCGTGACGTACACGAGATCGCGAGCCCCGCGACGTGCGCCGAAGCGCGTCTCGGCCAGTGCTGCGAGGGTTGCATCGTGGCCCACAACCACAGGAAGGCCGAACGCAGACGACAGGGCAGGCACCATCGACAGGTCATGCCACCCGGGCAGGTTCGGCGGGTGGCGATAGGTGCCGGTAGCAGGATCGACCGGCCCAGCCGTGGAGATTCCGATCGCGGTGAACGCGCGCTCGCCAGCCTCGGACGCGACCTGTCGCAGGAGCGACTCTAGTCGTGCCGCTGTGTCGATTAGCCCCCGATCGGCGTGCGTTGCGATACGGGCACGAGCGAGCGACCACCCTCCAGAATCGACCACTCCGGCGCGCATCGCCGTGCCGCCGATGTCCACGGCGAGGACGTACTCGCCGGACGGTGTGTCGGTCAGGCGGGCTGAGAAGGGGTCCGTCGGGATGTAGTGGACCACCGTCAGCGCGCGGGGCGCTCGCGGCGGTACCAGTCGAGGATTTCCTCGCCCGTCCAGAAGACCACGCCGGGCTGCTGCTTCAGGGCGTCTAGGAGCTGCTCGAAGTAGCCGATCCGATGCGGCACGCCGGTGATGTACGGATGCACCGCGATGCCCATGATCCGCGCGGACTGCTCGCTCTCGGCGTAGAGGCGGGTGAACTGGTCCATCGACCGGTCGAAGAGCTCCCGGGCGGAGTGGTGCTGCACCATCATCATCGGGATGTCGTTCAGCTCGACGCTGTATGGCAGCGTCACCAGCGGCCCGTGGGTCGTCTCGATCTCCTGCGGCTGGTCGTCCATCACCCAGTCCGCGATGTACTCGAACCCTTCCGCGGCGAGGTGGTCCGGGGTGTCGAACGTTTCGGTCAGGCCGGGGCCGAGCCAGCCACGCGGGCGCTTGCCCGTCAGGCGGGTGATCGACTCCACGGACTCGCGGATGGCGGCGCGCTGGTCTTCGACCAGGTGCATCGGGCGCTGGATTTGCGAGTGGGCCATGAACTCCCAGCCCGCCTCGTGCGCCGCACCGGCGAGGCGCGGATAGACATCGCAGACCGAGCCGTTGATGGAGAGCGTCGCGCGGATATCCCGGCTCTTGAGCGCCTCGATGAGACGCCAGAAGCCGACGCGCATGCCGTACTCCTGCCACGCCCAGTTCGGCACGTCCGGCAGCAGTGAACCGCCCATCGGCGGCGGGAGCACCGTTCTCGGCATGGCGCCGTCGATGTCCCAGTTCTCCACGTTGACGATCGGCCACACGACGAGGCGCACGCCATCCGGCAGACGCAGCGGGTCGCGGTCGATCATCGCGCTGTACGGGAGACGCTCGCGAGGCTTCATCGTCGATCCGATCTCTGGGCTGCGACTAGCTGGCGGCGGGCGCGGGCTCGTGCTTCACGACACCGGTCTCCGGCGTGTACGACCACTCGATTCCGGGGTTGCGGCGTCCCTCGGTCTCGCCGAGCTTCTTGATGAACGCCTCGATGCGACCGTGATTGATCTCGATGAACCCGACGGTGCCGAGGCGCGTCGACCACAGGTGCGGCAGCGTCGCGCTGCCGGAGTTCACCTGCAGCACGCCCTCGCGGAAATCGATGCGTTCGAAGTGCGTGTCGCCCGTGACGATGATGTCCGCCGGGATGCCATCGAGGTACAACCGCGTCAGGTCGGCGATCGGCCGCGTCTCCGGCTCCATCGCGTGCGCCATCGCGATCTTCACGCCGTCCACCTCGAAGCGGACGACCTCCTCCATGCGGGGGTCGTCCCAGCCGACGTCGTTGTTGCCTCGACAGGCCTTCACCGGCGCGATCGCCTCGAGCCAGTCGAGGACCATCGGGTGGACGATGTCGCCGCCGTGCAGGATCAGGTCGCAGTCCTTGAACGCCTCGACGACCTCGTCCCACAGCGTCTTGCGGTCATTGGGTTGATGGGTGTCAGTGATAAGTCCGATGCGCATGGGCGCGAGGATAGCAGCCTCCACAACCTCGCCCCAGCGCGGGAGGAGCCGGAAGGGGCGCGGCCCAAGGTCCTGAGGGAATGGAGGCTGCGCCCCAAACCTCGCCGCAGTCACTGCGCCGTCCGGCTGCCCATCGCGTACGATCGATGTACCCACCCGCTGGAAGGCCCGTCGATGCGCCTGCCTCGCCACTCCGCGTTCGCTGCGTTGCTCGCTGTGCTCGTCGTGGCGGGCAGCGTCGTGTCGTGCACGCCTCGACCTCGCGGGAATCTCCTCGGCAGCATCCTGCCGGGGCATCCCGCGCCGGAGCTCGTGGGGCTCACGGACTGGCAGAACAGTCCGCCACTGACCCTCGCGGCGTTGCGGGAGCAGAAGCGCGTCGTGCTCATCGATTTCTGGACGTACACCTGCGTGAACTGCATCCGCACACTGCCCTACCTCAAGCAGTGGCACGAACGGTACGCCTCGGCGGGACTTACGATCATCGGCGTCCACGCACCGGAGTTCGACTTCGAGAAGGATCCGGCTAACGTGAAGCGAGCGGTCGAGGCCGACGGGATCACGTGGCCGATCGCGCAGGACAACGAAATGAAGACGTGGGACGCCTTCAACAACAACGCGTGGCCCGCCAAGTACCTGATCACCGCCGAAGGCCAGATCCCGTACACGCATATCGGCGAGGGCGCCTACGACCAGACGGAACAGCAGATCCGCGCGGCGCTGACCGCCGCAGGCCACGACGTGAGCAAGATCGCCGCAGGCGGCCTGCCTGAGCCGACGCGCGACCCGAAGGCATCGATGATCACGCGCGAGCTCTACGGCGGCTTCGAGCGCAACTACCAGACGCTCGGCGCGTACGCGGCGCAGAAGGAGTACTACGCCGGCGGCGGCGAGACGCACGACTACACGGACCCCCAGGGCGTCCGCTCAGACGACGTGTGGTACCTACAGGGCAAATGGCGCACGGAGCGCGAGGCGATCGCGCACGCCCGCGACACGCAGAACCTGGAGGACTACCTCGCATTCCGGTTCACGGCGCGCAGCGTGAACGTCGTCATGCAGCCGAAGACGCCGGTATCCTCGTACATCGTCGTGGTGGAAATCGATGGCCGTCCGCTGCGCCGCGACGAAGCCGGCACGGACGTGACGTTCGATGCGCAGGGCCGCAGCATCGTCACCGTGAACACGCCGAAGATGTACTCGATCATGATCCTGCCTGCGCTGGGCGATCACCATGCGAAGCTCCGCTCGAACTCCGCGGACTTTGCGATGTACGCGGTGACGTTCGGCAGCAACACGAGCGGAGCGTAAGTGCCGCGCGCGCTGTCGCTCATCCTGCTGTCCGTGGTGGCCTCGACGATGGTCGCATGCTCCTGGCTCCCCGGCGGCGCGCGCACCGCGCCCAAGGTGGACGACCCGTTCTCGGGCGGCTACCCCACCTTCCGCGACGAGGCGACCGGCATCACCGCGATCCTCGGCACGCCGGACCTTGGCGTCGGCACGTTCCGCGTGGCCCTCTCGCTCAACGATCGAGACGGCCTGATCCGCTTTCCGGCGGTGACCTTCGAGTCCGTTCGTCCGAAGTCCGGTGCCTCCGATCTCCCCCTTCAGGTCGCGAACGCAGCGTTCTCCCCCTTCCCCGACGGGATCCGCGGTCTCTACACAGCAACGATGACCTTCGACCAGCCCGGGACGTGGACCATCAACGTGCTGGTGCCTCGACCGGACGGTCGCAACGGGCGAATCGCGCTCCCGGTCACGATCGCGGAGCGCGCCTCGGCGCCGGTCGTGGGTGCGGCGGCGCCGAAGAGCAAGAACCGCACGGCGAAGGAAGTCCCGTCGCTCGACCGTCTCACGAGCGGCAGTACGCCCGACCCCGCGCTGTACCAGCACCGCATCGCGGACAGTCTCGACGCGCGACGCCCCGTCGTCGTGGTGTTCACCAGCCCGGCATTCTGCACAACACCGCTCTGCGGGCCACAGGTCGAGGAGGCCTCGGAGTTGGTGAAGCGGTACGGCGACCGCGCAGACTTCGTGCACATCGACCTGTTCGAGAACCCACACGAGATCAAGGGCGACCTGAGATCCGCGAAGCGCTCCCCGTTGCTCAAGGAGTGGGGCCTGCACACCGACCAGTGGACGTTCGTCATTGACGCGAACGGCATCATCGCCGGACGGTTCGAGGCGTTCGTCCCACGACGGGAGCTCGAGGCGTCGATTCAGAGCGCCCTCGAGGTGCCTCGGCGCTAATCCGTGCCGCGAGTTTGACGGGGCGGTCGCCGCGCACGATACGATGGGTGGCCACACAGCCAGCGGCGGGAGTGCGCGCGTGACGACTCGTGAATCGGCGTTTGGACTGCAGCTTCCCGTGTCGCGGCACACCCTCGCGAACGGACTGCGCGTCGTGTTCTCGGTCGACCACACGGCGCCGATCATCTGCGTTGGCGTGTACTACCACGTGGGGATGCGCCTTGAGCCGCACGGCCGCACGGGCTTCGCGCACCTCTTCGAGCACCTGATGTTCCAGGGCTCGGAGTCGATGGCAAAGATGGAGATCGCGCAGCTCGTTCAGCAGAACGGCGGCAACCTCAACGGCTCCACGCGGTACGATTTCACGAACTACTTCGAGTCGATGCCCGCGCACACCCTCGATCTCGCTCTGTGGATGGAGGCGGACCGCATGCGCGGGCCGGTGATCACGCAGGCGGAGCTGGATAACCAGCGCGACGTGGTGAAGAACGAGATCCGCGTCAACGTGCTGAACCGGCCGTACGGCTCGTTTCCGTGGATCGACATGCAGGCCGTCGCGTACGACAACTGGCACAACAGCCACAACGGCTACGGCGACATGGCCGACCTCGACGCCGCCAGCCTGGAGGATGTGCAGTCGTTCTTCGACTCGTACTACTCGCCCGCGAACGCCGTCCTTGTCGTCGTCGGCGATTTCGAGGAGGCACACGCGCTGGAGCTGGCGCGGCGCTACTTCGAGGACATCCCCGCCGCCGCCGCGCCGGGTGGGGCCGACATCGTCGAGTTACGCCAGGAGGCAGAGCGGCGCACATCGAACGTCGACGCGCTCGCGAACAAGCCCGCACTCGCCGTCGGCTACCACGTCCCCGAGCGCGGATCACGCGAGTATTACGCGATGGGCCTGCTGGACCAGGTGCTCCTGCAGGGGGATGACGCCCTGCTCCACCAGGAGCTGGTGAGCCGTCGAGGCTTCACGGGCGGCATCGACGGCGGCATCAATTTCCTCGGCCACATGCACAACGCGCAGACGCCGCTCCTCTGGTGCAGCGAACTCGTTCACGACCGCGACGTCAGCGCCGATGTGATCCTCGACGCGTTCGACACGGTGGTCGAGCGCGTCCGCACGGAGCCACTCTCGTCGGCCGTGCTGGAGCGAGCGTTGGTGAAGGCTCGCGCCTCCCTGTACAGCACGATCAACGACACGTCATACCCCGGCTATGGCCGCGCCGACCTCCTAGCCTCGTTCGAGCTGTTCGAGGGCGACGCGGCGCAGGTCAACACGATCGAGCAGCGCTTCGCCGCCGTCACGCCGGAGCTCGTGATGGAGACGGCGCGCGAGTATCTCCGACCCTCGAACCGGACGATTCTGACAGTCGTGCCGGGCGTCGCCGAACCTGATCCCACCGCCGAGACGGGAGCCGCCGAGTGACCACGCACCCCCGCCCCACCCTCGCCGCGCCGCCCGCTGCGCGCATCCTGCCCCGGAACCACCAGCGCCTCGCCAACGGCATGCGCGCGACCTTCGTGCACGCCGGTGCGGTGCCGATGGCGTCGGTGCGCCTGGTGCTGCGCACCGGCTCGGCAGACG
>CAMDAY010000078.1 GCA_945888895.1 Dehalococcoides mccartyi
AGTCTGGCGCAGGAACGGCTCGTCGTACCACATCCAGTAGGACACAGCGCGCTCGGTGCACACCGCGCAGCAGTCGTGGATCGAGACGTCGAGGTGCTGGCCAAGGTTGCTGCCGAGACGCTCGAAGAGCGCGGCGGTGATCGTGTGCAGCATCATGATCGAGGCCATGTTGTAGGCCTGCCGGCCCTGGCCCCCGATCGGCGTGGTTTTCGGCTCGGAGTACCCGGTGCTGCCCATCTGCCCGCCGAGAGCGAGGTGCGCCGGGTCGTTCATCGTCATCCCGACCCACGGGCCGTCCTGCCCGAAGTCGGTGAGCGAGGCGTAGATGAGCTGCGGGTTGGTCTTCGAGACGGCGGCGTAGTCGAGGCCGTAAGCGGCGAGGGTGCCGGGGCGTGTGCTCTCCACGAACAGGTCAGCCGTGGCGAGCAGCCGGCGCAACAGGTCCTGGCCGGGGAGCCTCGTGATGTCGATCGCGAGGCTCTCTTTGCCGGTGTTGTACCACCAGTAGTCGAGGCAGTTGTCCGGGTCGGGCTGGTCGTTCACGTACGGGCCGGTGAAGCGCCCGTCGCTGCCCGTGACCGGCTCGATCTGGATGACCCGGGCGCCCGAATCGGACATCAGCTTCCCGACGAACTGGTTCCGCCGATCGGCCAGCTCGATGACCGTGTATCCCTCGAACACCTTCGGCATAGCCGATCCTTCCGGGCAGTCGCGCAAGTACCCCCGAGGGGTTCCGGTTCAAGCCGTTATAAGAATCTAGATGATCCAGCGTCTACTGACAGTTGGATCACCCCCGCTCCAGTGCGCCGCAGAATCTACCATACGTGGCGCAGCGGACCGCTCGTCCTGGACACCGGAGACCCCGACGAGCGCGCGGCCTATGCGCGGCGGCGTACTATCTGCCACCGAACCACGATGCACGAGGAGGACAACCAGATGAAGGCCACCCGCGTATACGAGCAGGGCGCTCCCGAGAACGTAAAGATCGAGGATGTCCCGCAGCCCGAGCCGACCTCGATGCAGGTCGTGGTGAAGGTGGCCGCGGTCGGCCTCTGCGGACACGACCAGTCGGACCGCAACGGGCTCACGCGCCCGCACGTCGGCATCCCGTTCACCATCGGCCACGAGGTCGCGGGCACCGTGGTCGCGGTGGGCGACAAGGTGACTGGCTTCGCGATCGGCGACCGCGTCGCGACCAAGCAGCAGACGCACTGCGGCGAGTGCACGAACTGCCGCATCGGCCGCGAGATCCAGTGCGAGCAGGGCCGGAAGTTCAACTACGGCGGCTGGGCTGAGTATGTCGCCCTCCCCGTGCCGGGTCTGCTCAAGGTGCCCGAGAACATCGACCTCAAGGACGCCGCGACCATTGCGTGCACCGTGGGCACCACGCTCAATGCGCTGCGCAACGTGGGACAGGTGATGCCTGGTGAGAACGTGTTGATCACCGGCGCCGGCGGCGGCCTGGGCCTTCACGGGATGCAGGTCGCGAAGGCCCTCGGCGGGCGGGCGATCGCGGTGACCTCGTCGCCGTCGAAGGTCGACCAGCTGCGGGCGGCCGGCGCCGATGAGGTGGTCGTCGCGCAGGGCAAGGACTATTGGGAGGAGATCGTGAAGGTCACTGACGGTGGCCCGCAGGTTGTCCTCGACAACGTCGGCCACCCCGACCTGTTCAGCCCGATCTTCCGATCGCTCGCCCGGAACGCCCGCTACGTCTTCACGGGACAGGTGTACCGCCAGAAGATCGACCTCTACCCGGCGTTCCTCTTCGGCAAGGAGACGCAGATCCGCGGCGCCGGCCCCGGCAACATGGCGGACTTCGCCGACTCGCTCCAGCTCGTCTCCGAGGGCAAAGTGAATTCGATCATCGACCCGATGGCGTTGGACGACGTCGTCGAGGCGAACCGCCGTCTCGACGCGAGCTCGTTCTTCGGCCGCGGCGTGCTGATCCCATAGTGGTGAACACGGACATCACCCGCGAGGTGCGCGCGACGCTGCAACGGTGGCTGGACGGCACGGTCGCCGCCGACGCCGACACGCTCGAGCACCTCGTCGCCTCGGACTACACCTTCACGCACGCGAGCAACGGGCACGCAGACACGCGGGAGGAGTGGCTCGAATCGTTCCGCAACGGCAGCCGCCGTTATCACGTGTGGACGATCACGGACGAGTCGTACCGCGTGTACCCGGGTGTCGTCCTCGTGCAGGGCGTCGGACACCAGGAGATGGGGCCGGTGGACAACCACCGCAACCTGGAGACGACCTTCCTCTGCGTCTGGGTGAACGATGCGGGCGCGTGGAGGTGCGCGAGCTGGCAGGCGACGGAGATCCGCTCGCACTGACTCGGGGCCTGAATCGTCGAAGGACCACACGCAACGCCGCCCAGGTGGGCGGCGTTGCGTGTGCGGCGGCAGCCCAGCGGCATGTGGCGTGCTATCGTCGCCGCGCTCTGAAGGGGGCGTGAGAACCAATGGCAACCATCCAGACGATCAAGGGGTCGATCGACAGCTCCGAGCTTGGCGCGACGCTGACGCACGAGCATCTGAACAGCGGCATGGGCAGCTTCGAGCGCCTCGGCTACTACAACCGCGACGACGCGGTGCGGCGTGGCGTCGAGGCACTCCAGCACGCGTATGACGTCGGTATTCGCACTGTGATCGACTGCACGCCGCTCGACCTTGGCCGGGACGAGGGGCTGTTCTAGGGCATCGCCGGCCAGACGCCGATGAACGTGATCTGCGCCACCGGCGTCTACCGCTGGGTGCCGATGCCGTACAGCGCGTGGGACGAGGACGGCGCGGCGGCGTACATGCTGCGGGAGATCAATGACGGGATCGCTGGTACGTCGATCCGCCCGGGCATGATCAAGCTCGCGTGGGACATCGAATACCAGTTGGAGCCGCTGCGGATCCAGATGGAGAAGATGGCACGCGGCGCCGCGCGCGCCGCAAAGGCCGCCGGCCTCCCGATCACCTGCCACACCCGTCCCGACGACTACCACGGCGACCGGCTGCTCGACATCTTCGAGGAGGAAGGGCTGGACCTTCGCGCGGTGACGATCGGCCACACGAACGACAGCACCGACATGGACTACGTCTTGCGGATCGCGAAACGCGGCGCCACGGTCGGCCTCGACCGGTTCTCGCCGCGTATCGACGAGGCGGAGCAGGAGCGCCGTGCGCGCGTCGCGCTGACCCTCGTCGAGGCGGGCTACGCGGAGCAGGTCTGCCTGAGCCACGACAGCGCGTCGTACAGCCTCAACGGCGGCCCGCCCAGCGGTGGGGTGCGCCCGGAGAACCCGCGTGCGTTCTGCCTCGTGTCCGAGGTACAGATCCCGTGGCTCAAGGCCCACGGAGTGACCGAAGACCAGGTGGAAGCGATGCTCGTGCGCTCCGCGCGCGCGACGTTCGAGGCTGCGGCGGCGATGAAGAAGTAGCGGAGAGGGGGAGGGCGCGGGACGCGCGCTGCCGAATGTGAGCCGGTTCGCGGTGGCCGTGTGGAGCGGCCCACCCCTGCCCCCTCCCGGCGCGGGAGGGGTTCAGAACAGAGAACCAACTGTGGGGGGGCTGCGCCCCCCACACCCCGGCGGAATGGGCGGGGCGGGGGAAGGGGATTCCGAAGCGCCCCCCCCCCCCATCGCCCCCTCCTGCAAAGGGAGAGGGGATTAGAGGAGAGTCAGACTACGCGGGCCGCTCGATCAGCTCGATGCGGACGTGGTCGGGGACCTCAAGGAAGCACACCCGCGACACCGAGCCCATGAACGGCTCAACGACGAGCTTCGCGCCGAGCGCCGTCAGTCTCTCGATGTCGGCCTCGAGGTTGTCGGAGTCGAACCCGAAGTGCTCCAGGCCCTCGTGCTCCTCCGCGCTCCCGCGCGGCAACGTCTTGCCCTCGGGCGCACCGGAGATGTTCACGCGGAAGCCGGTCTCGGAGTCGCAGGCGATGAAGCGCACGCCGCCGGCGCGCACCTGGTCACTGAAGATCGTGAAGTTGAACGCCTTCACGAACCATGCGGCGGTCTTCTCGGGATCATCCGCCTTGAGGTGGATGTGGTTGATCGCGTACGGCATTGGTTCCCCCTGCTCTAGTGCTAGGTCGCGGGCGTCGAGGATGCACGATGCACCTCGCACGACACGCGGATCTTTGCGTTCAGCTCGCCGGTGTCGGCGTTGCGCAACTCGATATCGCCGACCGCGAGCGTGCCGCCCTTACGCATCATGCGCGCCTCCACGTGACTGGTATCACCGCGCGCGCTCGACAGGAACGCCACGGTGAGCTCGCGCGTCAGCCCGGCCCGCTCCCCGTCCCCGAGCATACTGGCGAGGCAGACGCGCATCGCGGCCTCGCCGAGAGATGCGACGATGCCGCCGTTGAGCCCGTCACGTGCACCACGCAGCTTGATCGACTCGCGTCGGGCAGCGAGGCGGGCGTAGCCCTCTCCGATCGCGTCAACCCGCAGGTGGTACTCGCGGAAAAACGGCGTCGCTTCCCACTCGGCGGACGTGCGAGGTGCGGAGGTACGCGGCCCGATCATCCTCGGCGCTCCTCGCGCGGCGCGCGAGGGCGCAGCGAGTAGTCGACGATGCCCTTCAGCACCGTCGTGCCGCGATCGTCGTGGGCGACGATGTCGATCACGGAGTCCTGCTCACCCATCGACACCACGCGTGTCTCGATCGTGATAAACCCGGCGAGCGGCGCGAGGAAGTTGAGGTGCAGGCTGATCGTGCCGTTGAGCTGCTGCTTCGTCTCGTCGAGGCGTCCGCGCACCGCTGAGGTCGCGGCGACGTCCGCCGCGAAGGTGACGGCCGCCGAGGTGTACAGGGGGTCGTGTTCCCTCCCGTCGCCGTAGCGGAGGTCCACGGTATACACGACGGAATCCTCGTCGATACGCTCGGGGAGCACACCGAGGCGCGCGCGCTCAGGTTGGGCACGCCACAAGGCGCGCACTCGCTCCATGTCCGGGATCGCCATCGGGCCTCCTCGGCCAGCGCTCGCGCTGTGCACCAGCACTGTAATGGGCGGCGTGCCGCCCCGGTGATACCTTGCGCCCGCGCGCCGAGCAATGTCGGCGCCCCGCGACAAAGGAGCAGCCCCGTGGCCGAAGACCTCGAGATCATCGACATCCACACCCACACGTTCGCGAGCGCGGACCGGGGCATCGGCTGGCAGAAGTCGACGGGCCGCACGGACATCGTGCGGGACGGCACCATCGAGGAACTGTCCGGCATCATGGCCGCTTCGAACATCACGCACGCGGTGCAACTGATGTACACGCCGACGCGCTTCATGTACGAGGCGCGCATCAAGAGCCAGGAACTACCGTCCGACCCGGCCGAGCGCGCCGCCGTGGAGCGCGAGGTCCAGACGATGATGGCCCAGCGCATGATCGGCAACACGGAGTGGGCGATGGGGGTCAGCGCTAAGCACCCCAACTTCTTCACCTTCGCCGGCCTCGACCCGGTGTACATGGACGAGGCCATGCTGGTCGGCGAGATCGAGGACAAGGTCGGCCGAGGCGCACGCGGCGTGAAGATCGTGCCGCTTGCCCTCGCGATGTACGTGGACGACGCTCGGATGACACCGGCGTATGAGGCGATCTCCCGCCTCGGCGTGCCGATCGTGTCGCAGGCGGGCGCGGGCGGCGAGGTGGGCGATCGCGGCGACCACTACGGTAGCCCGAAGTACTTCGCCGGCCCGCTCGCACAGTTCCCCGACCTCATCGTGAACATCGCACACCTCGGGCACGGGTACGAGGACGACGTGATCGACCTGTGCCACCGCTTCCCGAACTTCCACGCCGACCTGTCGGGCCGCCTCCACGAGCTGGACGACCCGAACGAGCACCTGACGGACGAGTCGCTGGTCGCCTTCATCCGCGAGTGCGGCGCGGAGCACATCCTGTTCGGCACGAACTATCCGCTGAACGACCCCGCGCTGTACGCCTCGATCATGCGCCGTCTCCCGCTCACTGACCGTGAGAAGGAGCTGGTCGCGAACGGCAACGCGAAGCGCCTGCTGAAGCTCGCGTAGCCTCCCCACACGTCCAGGTCACGAAGGAGTCACGATGGTGCAGGCAGACGACCGCGCGATCGCGTTCAAGAACCAGGTGGCCGTGGTCGGCATCGGCACGACCAACCACTACGGCACCTACAACGAGATGGGCGCCTACGGCATGGCGCAGGAGGCGTTCAAGAACGCGCTCGATGACTGCGGGCTGACGCAGGACGACATCGACGGCTTAATCGTGGGCACCGGAACCGGCGAGCCGACCGCCTACGACGACATGGCGAGGATCCTCGGCGTGCACCCGCGCGTTGCCTATCCGTACAGCAACGGCGGGCGCCTGTTCGGGCCCTCGGTCATGCTGATGGCATCGCTCGTGGCGTCCGGCCAGTGCGACAACGTGGCGTTCGTGTACACGAACAACGCCCGCACCACGCGCGTGAAGTTCGGGGGCCAGGACGAGGGCGCGAGCGCGATCCACCCGGCGTACGGGTTCACCTCGCCCGGTGCGAACGCGGCGATCGAGTTTCGCCGCTACCTGCACGAGTTCAACCAGGACCGGGAGAAGCTCGCGGCGATCGCCATCGGCCAGCGCAAGTCCGCGGCCCTCAACGACATGGCGATCTTCAGGGACCGACCGCTCACCTTCGAGGACTATGTGAATGCGCGGTACATCGCGGAGCCGCTGCGCCTGAACGACTACTGCATCATCAACGACGGCGCGATCGTCTTCATCCTGTCGCGCGCCGACCGTGCGAAGAGCCTGAAGAAGCCGCCGGTCTACATCCGCGCCGCCTCGCAGCAGGGCGGATGGAGCATCTACCACTGGCAGGACGGCTTCGAGTACGAGCCGTACTCGCGCGTCGCCAAGCGCGTGTACGGCGCGGCGGACGTGACGCCGAAGGACGTCGACGCGCTGTTCTGGTACGACGCGTTTGCGCCGTTCCTGCTCTACTACCTCGAGGGGTTCGGATTCTGCGGCAGGGGCGAGGCGCTCGATTTCATCCAGGGCGGCCGCATCGAGCTGGGCGGCGAGCTGCCCGTGAACACCTCGGGCGGTCACCTGTCCGAGACGTACCTCCAGGGCCGCGCGATCATGGTCGAGGCGGTGCGCCAGATCCGAGGAGAGTGCGGGCCCCGACAGGTGCCGAACGCGCAGATCGTGCAGTTCATCGGAACCGCGCCAAACGCCAGCTCGTTCATCTTGAGCAAGGACTAGTCCCGATGCCCGACTACACGAAGCCGCTCCCCGTCATCACACAGGACAGCGAGCCGTACTGGAGCGCCGCGAAGGCGCACGAGTTCCGCATGCAGCGCTGCACGGACTGCGGCAAGTTCCGCTTCCCGCCCACGCATGCCTGCTGGTACTGCCTCTCGACGAACACCGAGTGGGCCGAGCTGTCCGGGCGAGGCACGGTGTGGTCGTTCACGGTGATGCACCAGCCGTATTACAAGGGTTTCACCGACGAACTGCCGTACGCGGTGCTCGTCGTGGAGCTCGAGGAGGGCCCGCGCATCGCCTCGAACATCGTCGACTGCAAGCGCGAGGACATCCGCATCGGGATGCCCGTGCAGGTCGTCTTCGACGACGTCACGCCCGAGGTCACCCTGCCGAAGTTTCGACCTGTCTAGCGAAGCAGAGCGGCCCACCCCTGCCCCTCCCGGCGCGGGAGGGGTTAGAAGGGGAGGAACCACAGTGTGAGGAGCTCCGCCCCTCACACTCCCGGTGGAGTCTGTCAGGCCAGGAACTGCTCCGCAGACGCGGCGTTAGCCCAGCGCGTGCGCGACCGGGACGACGGTGTCGATGAGGCGACGCGTCTGCTCGACGATGTCGTCGTCGTCCGTGCCGAGCGGGCGCAGCACGAACTTCGATGCCCCTGCGGCGATGTACTCCCGCACGCGCGCGAGGATCGTCTGTTCATCACCCACCGCGAGGATGTCGCGCGGGTCGGTCTTCGGGGCGTTACGCGCGAGAGCCGCTGCCGCCGCGTGCGCTGGGGCGTCCTCCATGCTGCCGAAGCGGAACGAGAACGTCGCACCGTAGTGGTCGTCATCCACCGGGCGGCCGGCCTCGGCGGATGCAGCGCGGATCGAGGCAATGACGGGTGCAACCTGCGCCGGCGTCTGCGCACCGGAGATCCACCCGGTGCCCACGGTCGCCACGCGGCGGATGGCGGCGGGACTCGACCCGCCGATCCAGAGCGGAAGCGGTGACTGCACCGGGAGCGGCGCGATGCGCGCGTTCTGGTAGCGGTGGTACTTGCCCTCGAACGTGACGCTCTCGCCAGTCCAGAGGCGGGCCATCAGGCTGAGCGCCTCGTCGGTGTTCTGGCCTCGATGGGCACGGTCGATGCCCATGGCTGCCCATTCGCCGGCGTTGTCGCTTCCGACGCCGAACGCCGGCAGGAAGCGCCCGCCGCTGAGGTAGTCGATGTTTGCGCACTGCTTCGCGACCACCAGCGGATCCCGTAGCGGCAGCACCAGGACGTTCATGCCGAACTTCAGCCTCGACGTTCCGCCCGCAAGCGCCGCGAGCGTGGTCAGCGGCTCCAGGAACGGCTCGGACGAGACGAGGCGGTCGGTCTGCCAGATTGAGTCGATCGCGCTGTCCTCGCATGCCCCGACCCAGCGCCACATCGCCCGGGGCGAGGAGAACGGGAACGTGGACATGCCGAGGCCGATGCGGACGCTCATGCGAGGCTCCTAGCGCCGAGTAGCGAGGCGCGAATCGTAGCGTGCTTCGCCTCCACGCGCGCCCCGCCACGACTGCCGCGCCACACGACCTCGGACGAGGCAAGAGTCGGAGTCTCGCCGCCGAGCGCAGGGCGTAGCAGCACCGAGAGCGACCACCGCGTGGGACCCTCTGCGCAACTAACAGGAGCGCCCTCGCGGGCGCTCCTGCGGGGTGTCGCCTCGAACGGGGCGGCTAGTAGATGACGGTGCGGTCGGCGCCGGGATCGACGGCCATCGTCTCACCGGTGATCGCGCTCGACTGCGCCGCGGTGAGGAACAGCACGATGTGCGCCGCGTCCGCGGACACCACGTGGCGGCCGATCGGGGGCTTGCGCGCCTCGGCGGCCGCACGGGCCTGCTCCATCGTGATGCCGAGCGTGCGCACGTCGTATTCCATCTTCATCTGGTCGCGGTCGGTGTCCGATGGGCCACCCGGGTGCACCGCGTTGACGGTGATGTGCTGGGCGGCGAGGTCCAGCGCGAAG
>CAMDAY010000079.1 GCA_945888895.1 Dehalococcoides mccartyi
GTGCGCTCGTCGAGGCCCTCGGGGGGGTCGGCTTCCTGCGCGTGCGCGTCGAGACTGGTCTCACCGAGGCACAGGCGGTGGAAGAGCTGACGGCGGACCGTGCGGACGTGGCCCTGCTGCTCACGCCCTCGACGGCGCAGGGTCAGCCGGCGCGCGCCGAGCTGATTGATGCGCTGAACGACCCGATCAACTCCGCCGTCACCGCGGCCGCGATCCGCTCCGTCGTGGACGGTACCAACCTGCGGCTGACCGGAGTGCCGAGGGCGATCGAGCTGACCTCGCGCTCCGCTGCCGTGGAGCGGACGACGTACTTTCAGTTCCTCGGCCCCGGCATCATCGGCATGGGGCTGATGACGTTTGCCACGATCAGCCTTGCCGGGTCGCTCTCGCGTTACCGCGAGGAGGGTGTGCTGCGCCGCATCCGCGCGACGCCGCTGCCGCCGTGGCGGTTCTTCTCGTCCGTCCTCGGCGCGCACATCCTCGTGTCGCTGATGCAGGTGATCGTGCTCGCCGCGGTGGCGGAGCTGCTGGGCGCCAAGGTGTTCGCGGGCGGGATCGGGTTCATCCTGATCGCGGTGTACGGCACGGTGATCTTCCTGAACATCGGGGTGATCATCGCGGGCCGCGTGCACGGGCGCGGGGCCGTCGAGGGCGCGGCGAACGCGGTGACAATGCCGATGATGTTCCTCAGCGGTTCGTTCTTCCCGACCTCTTCACTGCCGGCCGCCGTGCGCCCGATCGTCGAGTTGCTGCCGCTGACACACATGCTGAACGCCATGCGCGCCCTCACGCTCGACCACGAGTCGATCGTGCAGCAATGGCCGGCGCTGCTGGTGATGACGGCGTGGGTGCTCGGGACGCTGCTGCTCGCGCGCTGGTCGTTCTCCTACGCCGACGCGTAGCGGGGAACGTTCGGACGGGATGTGGCCAGCGGTCAGCGAGTGCCGTCGAGGTGCCTGCGTGTGGCGGCCCACCACTACCCCTCCCGGCGCGGGAGGGGTTCAGAAGAAGAGAACCAACCGTGAGAGGCTGCGCCCCTCACACTCCCGCCGGAACCTGTCAGTCGGCGAAGCCGGATGAGATGCCCGAAACATGCGACCGCTCAGGCCCCCTGCCCCACGAAGTGGAGAGGGTTGGGCTAAGGGTCTGCAATCCGGGATGCCCGTAGGGGCCAACTCCCGCGCCGGGAGAGGTAGGGGGCGGTCGCCCAACGTTGTCAGGTCGACGCCACTCGCGACACAGCGGACGTCACACGCGTGCCCGGGGCCCGGCTAGACGAGCGGCCAGCCCAGCACCGCGCGGTCGAGAACCATCGAGGCGAACAGCGCCGCGAGGTAGAGCGTCGAGTACCGGAACATCGTGCGGGTGCCCTCGATGCCCTGTCCGCGGTAGATGCGCCACGCGCACCACATGAACCCCGCGCCGCCGAGGAGCGCGAACCCGAAGTAGATCACTCCGAGCTTGGCGGCCGCGCCGAAGATCAGCGTGACCATCCAGGTCATCGCCGCGTAGAACATCGTCTGCCGCTTCGTCTCACGTTCGCCCAGGACCACGGGCATCATCGGGATGTTCGCCGTGCGGTAGTCCTCCTCGAGGCCCAGCGCGAGCGCCCAGAAGTGCGGGGGCTGCCACCAGAACACGATCGCGAACAGCAGCACCCCCTGGATGTCGATCTGGTTCGTGATCGCGACCCAGCCGATGAGCGGCGGGATCGCACCGGCGACGCCGCCCAGGACCGTGTTGTGCAGCGTGCGGCGCTTGAGATAGAGGCTGTACGGCCCGACGTAGAACAGGAACGCCGTCAGCGCAAGCACGGCGGCCAGGGCATTGACCGTGAGGTACAGCCACGGTCCCGAGGCCAGTCCCAGCGTCCATCCGAAGATCGCCGCCGCACGAGGCGACACGGTGCCTCGTGGGATCGGGCGGTTCCTGGTGCGGGCCATCAGCCCGTCGATGTCGCGGTCGATGTACATGTTGACCGCGCCCGCGCCACCGGAGGCGAGCACGCCGCCGATCAGCGTCGCGATCACGATGCTCCACCCCGGCCAGCCGCCGTTCGCCAGCACCATCGCGGGCACCGTGGTGATCAGCAGCAGCAGCATGATCCACGGCTTCGTCAGGACGAGGTAGTCACGCCCGACATCGCGCCACGTGCGGGGAGCGCGATCGCCCGCGGGGATGCTGCTCACGATCGCCTGCTCCATCGCGGGTGCGGGACGCGCCTAGGCACGTGCGGGCGCGCCGGGGGCGCGCGCCGACGAGGTGCCCGCCTTGGTCTCGGGGGTGAACCGGCCTGCGTACCACATGAGGATCATCACCACCCAGATCACGCTCGCCAGCACGAGGTGCGAGACGCGCACGGACTCCTCGAAGCCCGAGAGGATGTTCAGCCCGCCGATGAGGATCTGCACGCCATACAGACCGATGAGCGAGTGGGTAGCCTTGCGCAGCATCGCCCCGCGCGCGCGCATCTCGCGCACGTGCAGGAACAGCCAGGCGATGATCGCCGCGCCGATGACCACGGTGAAGCGATGTAGCCAGTGAATGTGCTGGAGCCGCTCGCCGCTCAGGAACGGGATCTGACCTTCCTTGCAGGAGGGCCACGAGGTGCAGCCGAAGCCCGCGTTGGTGGCGACGGTGTACGCGCCGATCAGCAGAACGATGCCCGTCGAGATCATCGTCCAGCGCGCCACGCGTTCGAACGCCGCACGTTCCCGGGTATCGATCCTCGTGCGACCCGGGCCGAGGAACGCGCAGGCCGCCATCATCGTGACGATTGCGAGGAAGGTGAGCGCGGCGACCAGGTGGACGCCCACGGACCAGGGCGCGTTCTGCAAGTAGACCGTGAGGCCACCCAGCAGCGCCTGTCCCGCCACTGCCACGATCGAGGCGATCGCGAGCTTCCAGAGCGTCGGGTCCTGCCGCCGCTGCCTGAACGCGCCGAAGGCCTGGATCCCGACGAGGGTACTGATGATCGACGCCATGAAGCGGTGTACCCACTCGACGATCGCCGTGAACTCGAGGGGCGGGAGCAGCTTGCCGTAGCAGAGCGGCCAGTCGGGACAGCCCATCCCGGAGTCAGTGTTTCGGACCGTGGATCCCATCGCGATCAGGAGGACCGTTGCTACGAGGGTGATGACGGTCAGCGTGCGGAACCAGCGCATGTGTCCCCCAGTGGAACGGTGGAGTCTGCATCCTAGTCCGTGCCGGGCTTAGAACGGAGCAGGCCCAACGGGTGCACGACAGACCGTGGCCCTGAGCTATGCGCGCTTCGCGCCCCGCTGGGCGTCTGACTCCGTCAGCCGCTCCTCGAGGCGGTCGATCTCGCGCTGTAGGTTGCGGAGGCGCGCCTGCAGCATCAGCAGGTAGACGAAGATGCCGGCCCAGAAGACGGCGAAGCCCGCGAACAGGAACTCGAGTGCCATCACGCCCCCTGGTGCCGGTCGATCTTCGCCCGCAGGGTCGCGGTGCGCTTCGCCAGCCATTCAGCCTCGGTCCGCAGGACGCCCAGCCAGAGCGCGAGCGCGCCGATGCCGAGGAATGCGATCAGCAGCACCGCCAGCATCTCGGCCGGCATCGCGGGGCGTTCGAGGCCGCGCATGATGATTGGCTGCGGGTGCAGCGTGCGCCACCACGTGACGGAGAACATCACGAGCGGGATGTCCAGCGCGCCCAGCACGGCGAACACCGCGGCGAAGCGCGCCGCCTGCTCGTCCAGCTCGTCCGCCATCGATCGCGCCAGCAGGTAGGCCGCATAGATTAGGAAGAGCACGAGCGTCGAGGTGAGGCGGGCGTCCCACGTCCAGTAGACGCCCCAGATCGGCTTGCCCCACAGCGCGCCCGTCGCGAGCGTCAGGCCGGTGAACAGCACGCCCACGGTCGCGGCGCCCCGCGCGACCGCGTCCCAGCGCAGGTCGCGCTTCCAGAGCACGACGAGCGACGCGACGAACACGACGCCGAACGCGCCGTACGCGGCCAGGATCGAGGGGAAATGGATGTACAGGAGCCGCTGCACGTCCCCCTCGATGATCTCGCGGGGCGCGACGACGAGCGCGCCGATGATCATCGCCATCACGGCGCTGCCGACGATCGGCGGCAGCACGATCCACCAGAGGCCGTACACGCGCTGCAAGGTCGAGGTGAGCGCGCTCATCGCTCCACCGCGATCGGGAACAGCAGCACGGACAGCGCCGCGCTCCACAGCGCCGCCACCGCGAGGAGCAGTGTCCACGGCGCAGCGCCCACCTCGAGGTTGAGCGAGGCGCCGGTGGCGCGGACGGCACCGATGAGGAGAGGAACAAGCAGTGGCAGCGCCATCACGGGGAGCAGCATCGCCCGCCCGCGCATCGAAGCGGACATTGTCGAGAGGAGCGTGGTGAGGGAGACGGAGCCGACCGTTCCGAGGAAGACGATCACCAGCAACTCCAGTGAAACGAGGTTCGTGTCGAACAGGATAGTCGCGAGCCCGAGTTGAAGGAACTCGATCACGAGCATCGCGATGATGTTCGCCGCCGCCTTGCCGAGGTACACCATGGTCGGGGAGACGGGCGACAGCAGCAGGGCGTCGAACGTCCCCTCCTCCGACTCGCGGGCGAAGGACTGCCCGCCGGCGAAGATGCCGGCGAAGAGGAACGTGGTCCAGAGGACACCCGGCAGCAGCGGGCGGATGTCGCCCGTCGCCAGGTCGAACGCGAACGAGTAGACGAGCACCGCGATCGTCGCGAATGCGCCCGCCGAGGCCCACCCCGCTCGGTCGCGCCACGCGAGGCGCAGATCCTTCATCACGACGGCCATCGACGGCCCGATCGCCTCGTTCATGCCGGCGCTCCCTGCCGCGCCACCGCAATGCTCGCGGTGTCCTCGACCACCCGACCGTGCTCGAGGCGCACGACGCCGGTCGCCCACGCCTCCACCCGGTCGACGCGATGCGTCGCCGCGAGGACCGTGAGGCCGGGCGCACGGAGCGCCAGCTCGTCCAGCATCTCGACGCCCTCGGGGTCGAGGCCCGTCTCGGGCTCGTCGGCGAGCAGGATCGCGGGGCGGTGCAAGAGCGCGCGGGCGAGTGCGAGCCGCTGGTGGTAGCCGCGCGAGAGGACCGAGGTCGCCTCGTGCCGGCGGTTCCAGACGCCGACGGCGCGCAGCAGCTCCTCGATGCGCGGCTCGGGCTGTGCGACACCGTACAGCCGCGCGAAGAAGCCGAGGTTCTCCAGCGGCGTCATCTCCTCGTACAGCATGGGCGCATGTGCGAGGACCCCGATGGCGCGGCGGAGCGCGGCGGGTCGTGCCTTCAGCGAGTGACCAACGATCGTCGCGTCACCCTCGCTGGGGGTCACGAGGGTGGAGAGCATCGCGAGGAGCGTGGTCTTCCCGGCGCCGTTCGCGCCGACGAGCGCCGTGCGCGATCCCGCAGGAAGCGCGATGGCGACCTGCCGCACGACATCGAGGCCCCCGTAGCGCTTGGTGAGCGCCAGCGTCTGGAGGATCGGCGCCTCGATCCGAGCGGTTGTCACGCCGTGCTGCCGACCCGGCCGCGCCAGCGCCACACGGCGAACGTCCCGCCGCCGACGATCAGCAGCGCCAGGACGCCCGCGATCGCGGCGCCTCGAGGCTCGGTCAGCGGGTTTGTCTGCACGACGTCCTGCGACAGGCCAACGAGGTGGACGACGATGCCGCCGCCGGGCTGCACGCTCCCATTGGACTGCACGATCTGCAGCACCTGGCCCTCGCCCGGCTGGCCCGGCTCGGGGGTGGTTCGCTCGTCCTCGACGCGGCGCGCACCCGTCTCAGGCGTCAGCGATGCCACTGCGCCCACGGGAACCCGCACCGTCAGACGCTCCGCGGGCAGCGAGGCAGTGACGCGCAGGGCGTACTGGTCCACCTCGCGGTCAAAGGCGACGACGTAGCGCGTCAACACGGGCGTGAGTCGCCCCGGACGGATCGGAGTGGTCGCGGTCAGCACGCCGCGCTCCAGCTTGAACTCGCCGTCGGACTCGTCGCCGGTCGCCTCGGTCGTACCCGTGGGCGCGGGGATGCGGAGCGTGATCCCCGACTCGTCGCCGATGAACACACGGTCGCTGGGGTTCGCGATCATGTCCTCGCGCAACAAACCGAGTTTTCCCTGCGTACGGTCGATCGCGACCACCGTGACGGTCGAGGAGACGATGGCGAGGTCGGGGGCGGTGCGGGTGGTGCCGTACACGCGGAAGTCGCGCGTTACCTCGCGGGCGGATTCGGTGAGCGTCACCAGCTCACCGAAGTAGTCGACGCCCTCGTACGTGACGTGCGGGATGTACACGCGGCCCGGCGGCATCGGCAGGCTCGCGCTGTAGCGCCCGCCGCTCACCGTTGCGGGAATCGCGCCGCTGACCCTCGAGTCGTCGAGGACGATCATTCGCACGGCGATGCTGTCCGGGATGGTCACGCCCTGGGTGCCCGATGTGATCGCGCCGCGGATCGTCCCGGTGGCGGCCTGTGCCTCGACCCCGCGCGCGAAGCCGAGGAGTGCCAAGCATGCTGCCAGCGCGCAGGCGGCGACGATCGCCGGGCTCAGTGTCACACGCGTCATGCACCACCTCCAGCGCGGATGCGTTCGATCACTTCGCGCAGGCGCGCGCCAATCTCGGTCCGGCCCCGCTGGCGATCCTCGGCGGCCATGCGCCCCGCGGCGACATCCTCGTCCAGGTCGCGCAGCGCTGCCACCAACTCGTCGCGCTGCGCGCGCAGGTCGTCCAGGTTGGCGCCCGCCGCACCGTCCGCCTCGGCGTCCTCACGTCGAGGCAGGGCGATGTAGATCGCGGCGATCGCGGCCAGGGCGGCGAGCACCGCCCATTCGGGGCGCAGCAGCAAGTCCATCAACGCGCGCCTCGGGGAGCGTCGCCGTCCTCGTGTGCCTCGTCGAGCAGCGCGTCCACCCAGCGGTCGTCGCCTGCCGCGGGCGTCCCGGAGCGAGACGAGGCTCCCCGCGCGAGGCGGTGGTCGGAGTCGCGGCGCATGGAGTAGAGGGCATACCCGGCAGCGACGGCGGTCAGCCCGATCGCCCCGCCGACCCATCCGAACAGCACGAGGTTGAAGCCCTCCCTGGGCAGGTCGGCGCGCACCTTCGGGCCGTAGCGCGTCTCGAAGAACAGGATGATGTCGTCCGGTGTCGAGCCGGCGGCGAGCCGCTCGCGGATGAGTTGCTTCATGTCGTTGCAGATCGCCAGCGTGCAGACATCGAGGCGCTCGTTGACGCAGAGCGGGCAGAGCAGCTGTTGTTCCACGGCCAGCGCCTGCGCGTCGCTCGGCGGCGGCCCTGCGGGTGCCGGACGCGCCGACGAGGGCGTGGCGGTCGGCGTCTGCGCGCGCACCTCGCGCGGCGCGCCGAGGACTGCGAGGCCGATCGCCAACGCCGACACCAGCACCAGCACCGGCTGACGGGCCTCGCGCATCACGCGGGCTCGCCGTCAGTGGGGATGGGCGAGGCCGCGCGCACTGGTTCGCGGCGGAGGATGCCGAAGGCGAGCAGTCCGCCCAGCGTGTACACGCCGCCACCGATCCAGAGCCACTTCGTCAGCGGGTTCACGAAGACCTGGATCTCCGCCTTCCGGTTCTCGTCCCACCCCTGCGTGAACACGTAGAGGTCCCGGAGCAGCGTCGAGTCCACCGCGACGATTGCCGTGGGCTGGTCGGGGAAGTTGGTGAAGAACCGGCGGCCGGGCTCGAGGACACCGACGTTGCGGCCGTCGCGGGTCACCTCGATGCGCGTCAGGCCCTCGACCTCGATGCCGTTGATGCCGGGGCGGCGCGCCACGAGGTCGTCGTACAGGAAGGTGTAGCCGGCCACCTCGAACTTCTCACCGGGGGACACGATGTGGCGCGTCTGCTGCTGGTACACGGTCGAGCCGACCACAGCCACCGCCATGATCGCGACGCCGAGGTGGACCAGGTAGCCGCCCGTGCGTCGCGGATCGCGCGCGAACACGCCGACGATGGCGCCTGGCCACGAGTCACCTCGAGCAGTGCGCAGGCCGCGCGCCGTGATCGCGTACTCGCGGAGCGTGACGTAGACGAGCGTCACGCACAGCCCGGTCGCTGCCAGCGCGTACGGGTGGTGCATCCCCAGCGCAGCGAGGACGACCCACGAGGCGCCGGTAATGATCACCGGCGCACGAAAGCGCCTCACGTGGTGCTCGGTGGCCCCGCCCCGCCAGGGCAGCACCGTCCCGGCCACGATCAGCAGCAGCATCAGCGCGAAGAGTGGAGCGGTGACGTCGTTGTAGAACGGCGGCCCCACGGTCACGCGCACGTCGCGCAGCAGCTCGGAGAACACGGGGAACAGCGTGCCGCCGAGGATCACCAGGCCGATCGCCATCATCAGGTAGGAGTTGAGGATCAGCCCTGTTTCCCGCGAGGCGAGCGCGTCGAAGTCGGCCTCGGCGTGCAGCCTCGGCAGCCGCCATGCGATCAGGATCACCGAGGCGAGCACGGTCAGCGCCATCAGACCGAGGAAGTACGGCCCCACGTTCGACTGCGCGAACGAGTGCACCGAGGCGACGAGCCCCGACCGCACGTTGAACGTGCCGAACACCGCCAGGGCGAAGGCGGCCAGCACCAGCACCAGGTTCCACGTCTTCAACATGCCTCGACGCTCCTGCACGATCAGCGTGTGCAGGAAGCCGATCATCGGGAGCAGCGGCAGGATCGCGGAGTTCTCGACCGGGTCCCAGCCCCAGTAGCCCCCCCATCCCAGTACGGTGTATGCCCACCATCCGCCGAGCATGTTGCCGACGCTCAGGACGAGGAACGACGTCAGCGCCCAGCCTCGAGCGTGCCGCACCCAGGCGCCGTCCAGGCGCCCGGAGAGCAGCGCCGCCACGCCGAGCGCGAACGGGATCGAGGTGCTGACCAGGCCGGCGAGCAGGAACGGCGGATGGATGAGCATGCCCGGGTCGACCAGCAGCGGGTTCAGCCCCTGCCCGTCTGCGGGGGTGATCAGGCTCACGCGGAACGGCGAGGCGAGGAAGATCAGCGCGAAGAGGAACCCGCAGAGGAT
>CAMDAY010000080.1 GCA_945888895.1 Dehalococcoides mccartyi
TATTCGTCACCGAGCTTCGCGAACAGCGCGGGGAACGCGAACTCCACGCCCTTCGCCTCCTCGTCGTACCAGGCCGCGGTGCCGAGGAAGTCCGCGCCGGTCGCCGGGTCGACGGTCTTCATCTGCTCCACGCCCAGCAGGAGTGACACTTGGTACCGGCCCGCCTCGATCTCCGCGGACGCGGCGAGGGCGGCGATGCTGCCGGAGGCGCAGGCCGCCTCGTGTCGTGCGGTGGGGATGCCGGACAGTCGAGGCTCGACCTGCGACACGAAGCCGCCGAGCTGGCCCTGCTTCGCGTACAGCTCGGCAGCGAAGTTGCCGACGTGCGCCACGTCGATCTCGGACGGATCGACGTGTGTAGCGGCGAGGGTCTCGCGCACGGTCTCGTCGAGCATGTCGACGATGCCGAGTCCCTCCTTCAGCCAGTTGCGGGCGAAGTCCGTCTGATAGCCACCCAGGATGAAGACCGGCTCAGGCATCGCGTCCTCCGCGCTCGCGTTCGTTTCGTCGAGGATACCCCGCAGTCCCTCGGCGCTGCCTCGACGCTAGTCGTCGCGCGCGAGGATGGATGGCTCCGACCACACCACGCCCGCCGCGCGCAGCCGCGCGATCGCGTTGTGGTCGTAGCCGAGCTCGAGGAGCAGCGACTCGGCGTGCTCGCCGCCGACGGGGGCGGGGCCGTACGCCGGCCGGGCGCCTCGGATGCGCGCGACGCCGAGGTAGCGCCGGTACGGGCCGTGGTCGTAGTGCGTCACGGTCGAGGTGAACCCGTTCGCCGCGACGTGCGAGTCGGTGTGCCAGAACTCCGCGGGCGTCGGGCCGTCCGCGCGCACGCAGCCCACGCCGCGCGCCGTCAGCAGTTCCTCCCACTCCCCCGCTCCGCGTGTCGCGAAGGTCGCCTCGAGGTTGGCGGTGAGCGCGGCAGCGTTCGCCTGCCGCAGGGCCCGCGTGGCGAAGCGGGCGTGGTCCCGCAGGTCGAGGCGTCCGAGGCCCTCGCACAACCGCTCCCACTCGTCATCGAAGACGACGCCGAGGAACACCCAGCCGGCGCGGCAGCGGTACAGCCGGTACAGCGGGCTGGTGCCCAGCACCTGCGCGTCCACGGGCGGGCGTGCCTCGCGGCCGTCGTACGAGAAGAAGTCGTCGATGTTCGCGTAGGCGTTCGCGCCCATCATGTCGGTGAACAGCTGCTGGCCCTCGCCGGTGCGGTGCCGGTGCCAGAGCGCGATCATCGTCGCGGCCGCGATCACCGCCGAGGTGTTCGGGTCGGGGTTCACTTCGTTCGCACGGGAGAGGCGACGCGCGCCCTCGCGCAGTGCGGCGAGTGAGGTGCCGGTGGGCATCGTGCCCGACTGCCACACAGCGCCGCCGAGCGCCGCGCCGGGGATCGGGTGCGTCGCGGGACGGTGCGCGCCCGGCCCACCGAGGCCGTAGCCGTTCGCCGATACGTACACGATGTCCGGGCGGATCGCGCGGGCATCCTCGTACCCCATGCCCAGCCGCTCCGGCACCCCGGGGCGGTAGTTGTGGATCAGCACGTCGGCGCGCGCGATCAGCGCCTGCGCGATCGCGCGGCCCTCCGCGCTCTTCAGGTCGAGAGCGATGCTCTCCTTGCCTGCGTTGGTCTTCGCGAAGCCGAGCCCGCGGTACATCCAGCGCCAGGGGTCGCCACCGACCTGCTCCACCTTGATCACGCGCGCGCCGAGGTCCGCGAGATGCGCAGCAGCCAGCGGGGCCGCGATGATCGTCGCGAAGTCGAGCACCGTCACGCCCTCGAGCGGCGCGCGCAGCGTCGAGGGTGCGGCAGGGGCGGGGCGTGCCGGGCGCATCTCGTCGAGTACCTCGGCGGTGTGCTGCCCCACGGCGGGAACGGCGGGGTGTACCGCGCCCGGCGTCTCGGTGAGCCGCGCGAGGACGCCGATCTGGCGCATCGGTGGCCGATCGCCACCGAGCGGGTGGTGCGTCTCGACCACGTGGCCGTTCAGCGTGAGGTCGGGGTCATCCAGGGCCTGCTGCGTCGTCTGGTAACGGTGTGCGGCGACACCGCCGTGCTCGATGAAGATGCGCATCCATTCCTCGGCGGGACGCTCGCGCATGTGCAGCAGCATCCGGTCGCGGAACGCCTCGCGCGTCGCCTCTGGCCACACGCCCGGGGAGCCGTCGTGCTGGCCGTCGCCGAAGATGTCGCTCAGGCCGGCGGCGACGACGAAGTTGTCGAAGAGGTGCTGCAGGAGGTTGCCGAGCTGCAGCCAAGCGCCGTCCTGTGCCATCACCGGGTGGTAGTTGATCGTCGGCATCGGCAGCGTGGGGTTCGGGTTGTCCGGCCACACCTCGGGCTCGCGGTCCTTGAGCGAGATCCACGCGAGGCCGGCGAGGTCGTACGCGCTCAGGCCCTGCAGCAGGCTGGTGTCCACGTGCTGGGCGCGTCCGGTGCGGTCGCGTGCCATGAGCGCCGCCAGCGTGCCAAACACCGTCGCGAGGGCGGCGTGGTGCGAAGCCACCTGCATCGCCGCGAAGTGCGGGCCGTCGCGACCGGTGAGGCCGGCGAACGACTGCATTCGCCCGGCCTTCGCCGCAACGATGCCCTCGTGCGCCGGGTACTCCGCGTACGGGCCGGTGGGGCCGAAGCCCGTGATCGCGCAGGTCACGACGGTGGGATTGATCGCGGCGAGCGTGTCGTGGTCGAGGCGGGCCTTGCGTGTCTGCTCGGGCGTGCCCGACGTGAGCACGATGTCCGCGCTCCACACAAGCCGCTCAAGGTTCGCGCGTCCGTCGGCGCTCGCAACGTCGAGGCCGACGCTCCGCTTTCCGCGTAGCCAGACCGGCGCGGAGGCGAGGAACCGATACGGGTCGCCTGCGGGCGGCTCGATCTTCACCACGTCCGCGCCGAAGTCCCCGAGCACCATCGACGCGACTCCACCGACCGGGCCGGTGGTCAGATCGATCACGCGTAGGCCGGCCAGCGGTTCAGTCATGGTGCGGGCCGCCTCGCCGCGGCCGGTTCCAGTCGCGCCCGTGCTAGTGGAGCAGGTCGTAGATCGTGCTGAAGTCGTCCGTCCAGATCATCGGCGGACGACCGTTGTCCGGCCACGGCGAGACGAGCGAGGTCACCTTCGGGTTCTCGAGGAACTCGCGGTTCTTGCTCAGGAGCACCCACACGCTGTGCGTGATGCCCGCCGCGCCGTCCTCATTCGCCGCGACCAGCAGTGCGCCCATGCCTCGCTCCGCGGCCGTGGCGCGGAGCACGGGGCTCAGGTCGATGTGGCGGTTGGAGATGTTCACCGCGATCACGCCGTCCGGCTTCATGTGCCGCTCGTACATCGCGAACGCCTCGCGCGTCAGCAGGTGCACGGGGACTGCGTCGCCCGAGAACGCGTCGAGGGCGAGCACGTCGAACTGCTTCGACCCGTTCGTGCGCATCTCGCGCTCGAGCACGAGGCGACCGTCGCCGATCTGGTTGTCCATGGTCGCGCCGCGGGCGCGCGCGTCGCTCAGGTAGGTGAACTGGCGCTCCGCGAAGTCGATGACCGTGTCGTTGATCTCGTACAGCGTGTACGCGTCGCCCTTCTCGGCGTAGCTCGCGACCATCCCCGCGCCGAGGCCGACGATGCCCACGTTCATCGGCTGCTGCTTCGCCTGCGCCGGGTGGAACTGCATCGCGGCACCGATGCCGCTGGTGGGGCCGTAGTAGCCCGTGTGCGCCGCGCGCTTCTCGGGCGCGAGGTACTGGAACCCGTGCAGGATGCGTCCGTGCACCATCACCTGCATCGCGGCGTCGGGGATGTCCGCGTTGAACTGGAACACCCGGACGGTGCCGTAGAAGTTGCGGGTCTGCAGCAGCGCATCGCGGTTGACGCCGCGCGCCTCGCGGACGAGGAATCCCGCGAGCACTGCGGTCGCCACCATGGCCACGGCGCCGCCGCCGAGCGCGAGCTGGCGCGTGCGCGCCTCGTTCTCGCCGGGGTGCCGCCACACATCGAGGAGCCGCGCGCCGATGACGAGCGCGGCAGTCGCAACGAGGCTGACGTGGTACTCCCAGTACCCGGTGAAGAAGGCCGGCGCCGCGATCGCAACCAGCAGACCGCCGATCGCGCCTCCAATCGACACGACGAGGTAGAACCACGTCAGGTACTTCGAGGGCGGTCGCAGGCGCACCAGTTCGCCGTGCAGCGCGAAGCAGGCGATGAACATCGCGGCCGCGTACAGCAGGATCTGCCAGAGCAGCGACATCGACACCTGTCCGAGCACGAAGGCGCCGAGCGCGAGGCCCGCCGCGAGCAACGGCACGTCGCGCACCGGCTGGTAGGTGCGGTCATCGCCGAAGCAGAGGATGAACGTCAGCAGGTACAGCGCCAGCGGCATCACCCACAGCAGCGGGATCGGCGCCACGTCCTGCGTGAGCTGGTTCGTGGTTGCCAGCAGCACCACCGAGGCACACGCGGGGAGCGCGAGCCACAGCGCCACGTTCGCTGGCGTCACGGCTGCCGTGCCGCCCTCCTCGTGCGGCTCCTCTGCGACCTCGTCGGGGCGGGCACGGCGTGCCACGCGCCAGGCGAGGTAGGAGCAGCACAGGGCGAACAAGACATAACTACCTGACCAGAGCCACGCCTGCACCTGGAGGCCGATGAAGCGCTCGAACAGGAATGGGTAGGTCAGCAGCGCGAGCAGCGAGCCGATGTTCGACAGCGAGTACAGCCGGTACGGCGAGACGCCCGGCAGGTCGTGTGTGAACCAGCGCTGGATGAGCGGCGCGGTGGAGGACAGCAGGGTGTACGGAGCGCCGACCGTCAGTGCGAGCACGAGGAGGACGCGCCACGTCGGATCTCCGGCCGACTCCGGCTTCCATCCCGGGTCCGGGATGATTGGCAGCACGAGGATCGCCAGCGCGAGCAGGGCGATGTGCAGGTACCCCTGCCGCTTCAGGGACAGCCGGTTCGAGACGAAGTGCGCGTACGCGTACCCGCCGAGGAGCGCGACCTGGAAGAAGAGCATCGTGGTCGTCCACACGGCGGAGCCACCGCCGAACCACGGGAGGATGGCCTTGCCGATCAGCGGCTGCACCTGGAACAGGAGGAACGCGCTGAGGAACGTGGTCGCCGCGTACAGCAGGATGCGCTCCTGCCGAGGTGGCACGGCGGTCGTGTTCGATGCGTTGTCTGCGGTGCTCGTCACGCTGTCCCCTCCTCGTGGCCTCTCCCGGGCGGGGTGGCCGACAGGCGACACAATAGGGGACGGCGGCGCTCCCCCGCGACCGTCGAGGCCCCTCTGAGGCCGCCCAGACGGAAAGTTCTCCTTGTCGGGGCTTCAGGAGGCGAACGAACGGTGCTACAGACGCGTTACGATGCTCGAATAGCACATGCGTGAATGAGCTAGGTGGGGCCATGGCCCTCGCAACCGAACGACAACGTATCCAGCACCTCCTCCGGCGCGCCGGCTTCGGGTACTCGCCCGAGGAGTTGCGCGAGTACGTGGCACTGGGCCTCCCCGGCACCATCGACCGCCTGCTCAACCCCGAGCGCGTCGATGATGCCGCCGCTTCGGCGGCGGCGGGCGCGTTCCGCGAGAAGGCGATCCAGGACCGGCAGGCCCTCCTCTCCACCTGGCACGCCCGCCTCGTCCTGACGAAGCGACCGCTGCAGGAGAAGCTCACCTACTTCTGGCACGACCACTGGGCGACCGGCATCCGCAAGGTGAACGCGCCGTCCTACATGCTGGTGCAGAACGAGGCGATCCGCGCGGGCGCCCTCGGCAAGTTCCGCGACCTCGCCATGGCGATGACGCGCGACCCGGCGATGATGATCTGGCTGGACAACCGCGACAACGTCGCGAAGGCGCCCAACGAGAACTTCGCGCGCGAGTTCCTCGAGCTGTTCACCCTCGGCGAGGGTCGGCTCTACACCGAGAAGGACGTGAAGGAGGCGGCGCGTGCGCTGACCGGCTGGCGCGTCACCGCCGCGAAGGTCAATCCGGACGACAACTTCCCGGTCGCGACCGGCGTGGTGTTCATGCCACGGCAGTTCGATGCGGGCACCAAGACGTTCCTTGGTCAGACCGGCAAGCTTGGAGACGAGGACATCGTCCGCATCGTCACCTCGAAGCGGGAGTGTGCCGACTACATCGGGGAGAAGCTGTGGCGCTTCTTCGCCGTGTCGAACCCCACCGCGGCGATGATCCAGCGCACGACTGACGCCTATTTCGCGAACGACACCTCCATCCGCGAAATGCTGCGCGTCATCCTGACCTCGGAGGAGATGTACTCCGAGGCGGCGTACCGGTGGCGCATCAAGAGCCCTGTCGAGCACGTCGTCAACACCACGCGCGCCCTCGGACTGACTGACCGTGTCCCACGCATCGCGCGCGACACGCAGTCGGAGGGACAGGCGCTCTTCGACCCGCCAAGCGTGGCCGGGTGGAACTGGGGCGAGGCGTGGGTGAACTCCAACACCCTGCTGGCCCGCGTCAACTTCGCCAACGACGTGACCCGTCGAGGCAAGCCCGGTCAGCTGATGAACCTGGACGCCGCCGCGCTGCTGCAGGCGAACAACGCGGGTCGCACCGCCGACGCGGCGGTGGACTTCGCGCTCGACCTGCTCGTCGGTGGCGATGTCGACCGGGCGACGCGCGCCACGCTCATCGAGCACATCGGCGGCACGCACTACAGCCTCTCCGAGGCCTCGAGGTCCGGCGCGCTGCAGGGGCTGTTCTACCTCGTCCTGACGATGCCGCTCGCGCAGCTGGCATAGCGAGCAAGGAGCCCGGTCATGGACTACGCGAACGAGACCTTCCTGGACCGCCCGGTGGACCGCCGGTCGTTCATCAAGCGCGGCATCGCCTTCGTCGGTGCCAGCGCGTATACGCCCCCCGCCTTCCTCCGCGCCGTCTTTGACGAGGAGACACGCCCGCTCACGCCCGCGTCCGTAGTCGACTACGCCGCGAAGCGTCACGTACTCGTCGTCCTCCAGATGGCCGGCGGCAACGACGGGCTGAACACTGTGATCCCCGTTGGGGATCGCGCCTACTTCGACGCCCGACCGACGATCGCGCTCAACCCGGAGGCCTCGCTGCCGCTCGCGCAGGGCTTTGCGCTCAACCCGGCGATGACCGGCATGAAGACGCTCTACGACCGCGGCCAGCTCGGCGTCGTCCTCGGTGTTGGGTACCCGAACCCCAACCGCTCCCACTTCCGCTCGATGGACATCTGGCACTCGGCGTCGATGGACGAGACCACCGACACCGGCTGGATCGGCCGGCTCCTCGACGCGACGAAGCACGAGCAGGACTCGATGTGGCGCGCGGCGAACATCGGCTCGCAGCAGGCGCTCTCGCTGCGCAGCCAGTCGTCGTTCGTCCCCTCGCTCGGATCGGTGCCTGACTACGTCTTCCAGACGGACAACAGCTTCCGTGCCGAAGGCCCCCGCCGGCAGCAGAGCTTCCTCCAGCTGCAACGGCAGGCCGAGGCACTCGCGGTGCAGGCGGAGTACGGCAGCCAGCTCGCGTTCGTTTCGAAGACCGGCCTCGATGCGTACCAGTCGACCGTCGATCTGCACGCGGCGGTCACCGAGTACAAGACGACGGTCACCTACCCGACGACACCGCTGGCGAGCGCGCTCAAGACCTCGGCGCAGTTGATCACCTCGAACCTTGCGACGGGCGTGTGCTACGTGACGACCGGTGGGTTTGACACGCACTCGAACCAGCAGGTGACGCAGAACGGGCTCCTCGGCGGGGTGTCGAACGCGCTGCTGGCCTTCTACGACGACCTGCAGGCGCAGGGCATCGCCGACCAGGTGACGACGGTCGTGTGGAGCGAGTTCGGCCGCCGCGTGAAGGAGAATGGTTCACGGGGCACCGACCATGGCACCGCCAACCCGATGTTCGTCGTCGGTGGCGGCGTGCGTCCCGGAATGCACGGCGAGCAGCCGTCCGTCGCGAACCTCGACGGCAGCGGGGACCTCAAGTACACGACTGACTTCAGGTCGGTGTATGCGTCCGTGATCGCGCAGCGCTTCAAGATCGACCCGAAGGATGTTCTCGGCGGGTCGTACCCCGCGCTGCCCCTGTACGCGTAGACGTCGAGGTTCGCGCGGGGAAGCCCGGAACCCTCGCCCCAACCCTCCCCCGTAAAGGGGGAGGGGGCCGAGGGGCAGAGCGGGCAAAGCCGCCTTCAGAACCCTCGCCCCCTTTGAGGGGGAGAGGGCAGGGTGAGGGCCTCCGCCCCATCGCGGCGCTCGCACGGGGTTGCCGTCTCCGGTGTTCGGTTCTGCTGCTCGCTAGGAACGTACGATTCCGCCGGGAGTGTGAGGGGCGCAGCTTTTCACAGTTGGTTTCTTTTCCTCTGAACCCCTGCCGCGCCGGGAGGGGTGGGGGTGGGCCGCCCCGCTTGAGCACCTCGACCTGTCGACGCTAGATCACCCCGTCCGCGCGCAGCTGCGCGATCTCCGCTGCCTCGTACCCCAGCTCGCGCAGCACGTCGTCCGTGTCCGCGCCGAGGTCGTGCGCGGCGCTGCGGACGGACGCCGGCGTGCGCGAGAGCGTGACCGGGTGGCGCTGCACCTCCAGTGTGCCGAGCGCGGGATGGTCGACCGTCGCCGTCAGGCCGAGGTGGCGCACCTGCTCATCCTCGAACACCTGCTGGATGTCGAGGATCGGGCCACAGGGGACGCCGATCTCGTTCATCGCGGCGACCCACTCAGCGCTCGTGCGGTGCTTCACCGGCGCGGAGAGCAAGGGGTTCAGCGCGGCGCGGTTCTTCGAGCGGTCGGGGCCGGTCACGAAGCGCGGGTCATCGATGAGCTCCGGCACGCCGAGGAGCTCGCAGAGCTTGCGCCACATCACCTGGCCGGTGGTGGCGATGTTGATGTAGCCGTCGCTCGTCTCGTACACGCCTGTCGGGATCGTCGTCGGG
>CAMDAY010000081.1 GCA_945888895.1 Dehalococcoides mccartyi
CTGCTCGAACGGGCTGTCGAACATCGCCGGAAAGATCGTCAGCACGTCGAAGCGGATCGAGGCGGCAGGGGTCACGAGTCCGCCTTGAGCTGGTCGTGCAGCGCGGCGACATCCGCGGCGTCGCCCGCGAGCTGGTCACAGGCGTGCTCAAGGACACCGAGCACGACCTGCAGGTTCTCGCGCGCCGCCCGCTCGCTGCCGGGGAGGTTGATGATCAGCGTGCTCCCGCGCACGCCGACGACGCCACGCGACAGCATCGCCGTCGGCACAACCGCGATGCTCGCTGCGCGCATCGCCTCCTCCATGCCGGGCACGCGGTAGTCGATCGCGCGGAGCGTCGCCTGCGGCGTGTGGTCGCGCGCGGTCAGGCCCGTGCCCCCGGCCGTCAGCACGAGGCGCACGCCCTGCTCCGACCAGCTCACCAGGCGCTCCTCGATCTCGTCCGGGTCGTCCGGGACCAGCGCGCGCTCGGCAACCTCGAACCCCGCGCCCGTGAGCATCGAGGCGACCGCCGGGCCGGCGGTGTCCTCGCGCTCCCCGCGTGCGCCGAGGTCGCTAACGGTGAGGACTGCTGCGCGGTGTGCCATCGAGGTTCCTTGCTTCAGCGGGCTCGACGAGCAGGATACCTGCGCCGCCCGCGCCGACCTACGGGCCGCGAGCTTCTCGCATTCCGGAGATTTGATCGTATCGCGGAGAAATTTCTGGGGAGAGGCGGGGTGCAGGTGTTGCGGGGCTGGATGGCTCGATGGTAGAGTTTGGGACGTTGTGGGGGGAAATGGGAGAACTGCCCATCCCCCGAGCAAGTCGAAGGTGGCCGGGGTGTTTTTCTTCGGAACCTTCGAACATTCCCTCGACGAACGCGGTCGGATAGCAATCCCCGCCCGCTACCGGCCTGCGTTCGTCGATGGGGGAGTGCTGAGGCGAGGCCCCGAGGCCTGCGCCGAGCTCTACACCCAGGCCTCGTTCGATGAAGAAGTCCAGCGCCGTCTCGGCAGCGAGAACGGCAACCGCCACGCCGCGGGCCGACGCACCCGCCGCGCCTTCCTGCCAGACGCCTACGGAGTCGAACTGGACCGCCAGGGGCGCATCCTGGCCCCCTCGCAGATTCGCGACGAGGCTGGACTTGTGGGTAAGATATTGATCATCGGCTGTGGCGATTACCTAGAATTGTGGCATCCTGACCGTTGGGCCCAGGAACGCGAACGGCTCGCCGAAGAAGGCGACGCCGCTGAGGACGAATAGATGACGGCTGCTCCCCAGCACGAGCCGGTCATGCTTCAAGAGATCGTCGAGGCTCTCGGCGTCCGTCACGGTGGACGTTATGTCGACGCCACCCTCGGGCTCGGCGGCCACTCCTCTGCCCTCGCCGCAGCGTCACAGCCGGGCGGCCGGCTCCTCGGCATCGACCGTGACCCCAACGCCATCCGCATCGCGAGCGAGCGGCTCTCCTCTTATGGCGACGCTGTGGTGATCGCGCGCGGCGAGTTCGCCGACATCGCCTCGATCTGCGACGAGCGCGGCTTCCGGCTCGTCGACGGCATCCTCTTCGACCTCGGCGTCTCGTCGATGCAGCTCGACATGCCGGGGCGCGGCTTCTCCTTCATGCGCGACGAGCCGCTCGACATGCGCATGGACCCCGAGGGCGGCATGACTGCCGCCGACATCGTGAACACCTACGACGAGGCACGCCTTGCCGCGCTAATCTGGGAGTACGGCGAGGAGCGCAACTCGCGCCGCATCGCTCGCGCGATCGTCGCCCGCCGTCCGCTGCACACGACCAGCGCGCTCGCCAACCTCGTCGAGGGTGTCGCGCGCCACGCGCCCGGCGGACGCGGCTCTGGGGGTCGAGGCCCCGAGCGCATCCACCCTGCGACCCGCACGTTCCAGGCGCTCCGCATCGCGGTGAACGGCGAGATCGACCAGATCGAGCGCGCGCTGGTCGACGCCGAGGGGCTCCTCGGGCCGTCCGGCCGTATCGCCGTGATCTCGTTCCACTCGCTCGAGGATCGCGCGGTGAAGACGTTCTTCCGCGACCGCGCGCGCGACTGCATCTGCCCGCCTCGACAGCCCGTCTGCACCTGCGACCACCGCGCCACGCTGCGCGAGATCTCGCGCAAGATCACGCGCCCGACCGAGGCCGAGGTCGCCCGTAACCCGCGTGCCCGCTCCGCCCGCCTCCGCGTCGCGGAGCACATCGGACAGGCCGCGTAATGGCGAGCATCCCGCACACCACGCCGCCCCGCGCCATTCCCACGCTCCCTCGCACGTCGGGGCAGAACCCCCTGCCCTCCGCCGCCCGCCCCATGCCGGAGGGTCGAGGCGTCACGCGGCGTCGCATCTCTCGCTTCACCGTCGCCTCGTTCGCGTTGCTGCTCGTCGGCGTGGTCGGCCTCGTGCAAGTGCTGCAGACGACCCAGGTCGCCGCAACCGGCTACGACGTGCGCGCCCTGGAGCGCGAGCAGCAGAACCTCGACGCCGACATCCGGCTGCTCGAGGCGCAGATCGCTACCTCGTCCAACCTCGACCGGATCCAGAAGGACGCCACGACGCGCCTCGGCATGGTGCGCCCGCAGCAGAAGGTGCGCGTCGCCGAGGACCAGCCCGCGCCGACCGTGATACCGCTGCCGCGCCGCTACGTGCCGACGCAGGAGCGCCTGCAGCCCCCCGCGATCGCGTGGTGGGAGCGCGTCCTCGGCACGATTCCGGGGCTGCACTAGCCGCCAAGACTGAGCGCGCCGGTATCGGCGCATCGAACCACCACAGCGTCCACCGATGGGGAGGGACACGATGACCAGCTCCCGCTCCTCCCACCTCACCTGGCGTCACTGGGTGCTCGCGACCTTCGTCGTCGCTTCCTTCGCGACGGTGCTCGTCCACCTGTACCGGGTGCAGGTCCTCAACCACGAGGCGTACATGAAGGAAGCCACGGTGACGAGGCAGGGCGCGGTGCCGCTGCCCGCCTCCCGTGGCGCGATCCTCGACGCGACCGGGTACCCGCTGGCCACGTCCGTGGACACGTGGGACGTCTACATCGACCGCTTCCAGTGGCGCGACACCGCGAAGGCGAAGGAGGCCGCGATGGGCCTCGGCGCGTTCCTGAAGCGCGACGCCGCGAAGCTCCTCGCGGACGGGACGTCCGGCAACAACGGCGACCTCCTGGTACAGCGGAACATCCCCTACGCCGAGGGCCTCACGCTCGATAAGCAGGACCTCTGGGGCATCCGGCTCGTGCGCTCCTCGGTGCGTCTCTACCCGGAGGGCGACCTCGCGGGCCAGCTCATCGGCTACCTCGGACGTGACGGTGCCGGCCTGTGGGGCGTCGAGGCGGACTTCGACAGCATGCTGCGCGGCAAGGACGGCTGGCTGACGACGGAGCGCGACGCCCTGGGCCGTCCGATCGCCTTCAGCCAGCGCGCGGAGAAGCCCGCCGTCGAGGGCGGCGAGGTCCAGCTGACGATCGACCGTTTCATGCAGGCGATCGTCGAGAAGGCGCTGACCGACTCTCTCGCGAAGTACAACGCCAAGAGCGGCTCGATCATCGTGATGAACCCGCGCACGGGCGCGATCCTCGCGATGGCATCGCGCCCGACCGTAGCGCTCTCGAAGGTCGACCTCAACCACAAGGACCTCGACAGCATCGTGCGCAACCGCGCAATCACCGACCTCTACGAGCCCGGCTCCACGATGAAGACGCTGACGACGGCGATCGCTATCGACAAGGGCTTGGTCACACCGGAGAGCAGCTACCTCGACACGGGCGTGCAGAAGGTCAGCAACTACGAGATCCGCAACTGGGACTTCAGCGCGAGCGGCCCGCAGACTGTGCGCCAGTACCTGCAGAAGTCGCTCAACACGGGATCCGTCTGGCTCGCGCAGAAGACCGGACCGGAGACCTTCTACCAGTACGTGAAGAACTTCGGCTTCGGCGAGTCAACGCACATGGGCCTCGCCGGCGAGGCGGAAGGCCAGTACCGCACGCAGAACGACGCGAACTGGTACGCGGTCGACCTCGCGACGAACTCGTACGGCCAGGGCATCGCGGTGACGCCGCTGCAGATGCTCACCGCCGTCAACACGATCGCGAACCAGGGCCGCCTCATGCGCCCGTACGTCGTCTCGAAGATCGTCACCAACAACACCTCGCGCACCTTCGGCCCCGTCGAGGTGCGACAGGTGATCGCGCCGCAGACTGCGGCGACGGTGCTCAAGTTGATGAACGACGTCGTCGACGGCGTGGAACTGCACGGGGCGCAGACGCCCGGCTACCACGTCGCCGGCAAAACTGGCACCACGCTCGTCTCGATCCCGACCGGCTACGACATCGACTCCACAATCGCCTCGTTCGTCGGGTTCATTCCCTACGAGGACCCGCAGGTGTCCGTGCTGATCAAGATCGACCAGCCGACCGGCGGCCTGAACCTCGGCGGCCAGACGGCGGCCCCCGTGTTCTCGACCGTGGCCACGCAGATCATGGACTACCTGCGCGTACCGCCGACGAACCCCGCCACGCTGCCGAAGTCGGTCGCCCGGCCATGACGCCCCCCGTCCTCGACGTCGCATTCGTGACGACCGCCCTCGGCGGTCGCCTGCGCTCACGAGCCGGTCGCGCGCTCGACAGCACCAGGTTCACCGGCGCGGCGATCGACTCGCGCGCCGTGCAGCGTGGCGATCTCTTCGTCGCGCTCCCCGGCGAGCGCGTGGACGGCCACGAGTACGCGCCAACCGCCGTGCGCGCCGGCGCGACCGGCTGCCTGCTCACCCGCCCCGTCGAGGGCGCCGAGGACGCCGCGCTGTTCCTGGTGGACGACACGCTCGCCTCGCTGCAGGATGTGGGCGCCGCGTGGCGGGCCGCGCTCACCGGCACGCAGGTCATCGGCATCACGGGAAGTGTCGGCAAGACGACGACCAAGGCGATCGTCGCCTCCGTACTTGCCTCGAAGTACCGCGTGCAGGCGAACCCGCTCAACTACAACAACGAGGTCAGCGTCCCGCTCTGCCTCCTGGAACTGCGCGCCGACACCGAGCGCGCGGTGATCGAGCACGGCATGTACACCACGGGCGAGATCGCCCTGCTCTGCCGCTGGACGCGCCCGCGCATCGGCATCGTGCTGAACGTCGGCCCGACGCACCTCGAGCGTGCCGGCTCGCTCGAGGCGATCACGCAGGCGAAGCGCGAGCTGATCGAGGCGCTCCCCGCGGATGGCGCGGCCGTCCTCAACATCGACGACGAGCGCGTGCGCTCGATGGCCTCGCACACTGCCGCGCGCGTCTGGTGGTTTGGCACGTCCGAGGACGCCCGCGTGCGCGGCACGGAGATCGTGTCCGACGGCGCGCGTGGTTTCGACTTCACGCTGTCCTACGACGGCACATCGAGGCGCGTGCATGTGCCGCTGCCGGGCCGTCACCTGCTCTCGAACGTCCTCGCCGCCGCGACCGCCGCCTTCGCCGATGGCCTGACCTTCGACGAGGTGGTCGCGGCGATCGAAGCGCTGGACGTCCCGCTCAGGCTGAACGTGATCGAGATGCCCGGCGGCATCACCGTGCTCGACGACACCTACAACGCGCAGCCCTCCTCCACGCTGGCCGCGCTCGACCTCCTAGACGAGATGGCTGGCCGCCATGTGGCGCTCCTCGGCGACATGCGCGAACTGGGCAACGTCTCGCGCGACGAGCACGCGCGCGTCGGCCGCCGTGCCGCCGAGGTCGTCGCCCTGCTGGTCACGATCGGCGAGGAGGCACGCGCCCTCGGCGAGTCCGCCCAAGCCGCCGGCCTCGACGCGGTCGTCCACGCCGCCACGCGCGAGGACGCCGTCATCGCGCTGCGGGAACGGCTCACCTCGGGCGACGTCGTCCTGGTCAAGGGTTCGCACGCACTCGGCCTCGAGCGCGTCATCGCTGAACTGGCGGCTGCTGGGAACGGAGACGCCCGATGATCCACGCACTGCTGATCGGCGGACTCGCGTTCCTGTTGTCGCTCCTCCTCGGCCGGCCCACGGTGGCGTGGCTCCAGGCGAAGAAGATGGGCAAGTCAATCTCAAAGGACGCGCCCTCGTCGCACTCGGTCAAGTCCGGCACCCCGACGATGGGCGGCATCTTCATCTGGGCGACGGTCGCCGTGATGACGCTGTTCACCAACCTGCTGATCTTTGATGCGGATGGCCTGCGCATCGAGCACGAGTCGATGCTGCTGCCGCTCGCCGTCGTCGTGACCACCGCGCTCATCGGCCTCTGGGACGACTTCGGCACGCTCGTCGGCGGCGTGGTCCGTCGCGGTCTGACGTGGCGTCTGAAGTTCCTGCTGATCGCGATCCTCGGCGGTGTCGTCGCAGCAACGATGTACTACGGGCTGGGCGCGCAGAGCGTGAACATCCCCTGGTACGGCCAGGTCCCGCTCGGACCCGCCTACCTCGTCGTCGCGTTCCTGATCATCTTCTCGACCACCAGCGCGGTCTCGATCACGGACGGGCTGGACGGGCTCCTCGGCGGGACGGCGGCGTTCGCCTTCGGGGCGTACGCGGTCATCGCGTTCCTCCAGGGCCAGATCTTCCTCGCGGTGTTCTCGTTCACCGTGACCGGCGCCCTGCTCGGCTTCCTCTGGTACAACGCCCATCCCGCCGCGGTGTTCATGGGCGACACCGGCGCGCTCCCCCTCGGCGCGGCGCTGGGGACGGTCGCGCTGATGACCGGCCACTGGCTGCTGCTGCCGATCATCGGCGTCGTGTTCGTCGCCGAGGCGCTCTCCGACGTCATCCAGATCGCCTACTTCAAGACGACCGGTGGCCGCCGGCTCTTCCGCAAGACGCCCCTGCACCACCACCTCGAGCTCCTCGGGTGGAGCGAACCGCAGGTCGTGATGCGGCTGTACCTCTTCGGGATGGCCGGCGCGATGGTCGGCATCGCCCTCGCGCTGTCGGTCTGATGTCGACCGTTATGTCGATTCATCGCACCGCCGAGAGGTTTGCAACTGGCGCTCCTCAGGTGTGGCGTGATACAAACTGTGGATTAATATCGGCTTACCCGCTATGACAGATATGCAGAATCTGTTGGAGGCGCGTGTGACGGTTGTCGGTCTGGGGATCGAGGGCATCGATCTCGTGCGTTTCCTCACTTCCGAGGGCGCACGAGTCACGGTGTCCGACGCACGTCCCCCGGAACAGCTCACCGAACAGCTCGCCGCCATCGAAGGATGCGAGGCGCGCCTGTCGCTGGGCGGAAACCGCATCGAGGATCTGACCGAAGCCGACGCCGTGTACGTCTCGCAGGGCGTCCCCGCCGCACTTCCCGCCCTCCGTGCCGCCGAGGAACGTGGCGTGCCGGTCTCCTCGATGCTCGAGCTGTTCCTCGACCGCTGCCCTGCGCCGGTCGCCGGGATCACCGGCTCCGCTGGCAAGACCACGACCACCTCACTCGTCGGCGCCATGCTCGATGCGTCCGGTCAGGACCACGTCGTCGGAGGCAACATCGGCGTCGGGCTGCTGTCACTGCTCCCGCAGATCACGCCGAACACGCGCGTCGTCGTGGAGATGTCCCACACGCAGCTCTCGCGCGTCGCGCGCAGCCCGGAGCTCGCCTGCGTCACGAACGTCACGCCGAACCACCTCGACCAGTTCTCGTGGGACGACTACGTCGACCTCAAGCGCCGCGTGTTCAAGCACCAGCGGCCCGAGGATCGCGCCGTCTTCAACTACGACGACCCCGTTGCGCGCTCGTTCATGGACGAGGCCGCCGGGCACGTCTACTCGACCTCCCGCACCCAGCGCATCCCGGGCGACGGAGCGATGCTCGACGGCGACCGCATCGTGCACGTCGTGGACGGCGCACCCATCGAGGTGCTGCGCCGCGACGAGATCCGCCTGCGCGGCGAGCACAACGTGGAGAACGTCCTCTCCGCCGTCGCCGTCGCGGGTCTCCTCGGCGTGTCAGAGGAAGCCGCCGCGCGTGCGATCCGTGTCTTCACCGGCGTCCCGCATCGCCTCGAACCCATCGCCACGATCGAAGGCGTCACGTGGATCAACGACTCCATCGCGACGGCGCCCGAGCGCACGCTCGCGGGGATGCACGCGTTCACGGAGCCGCTGGTGCTGCTGCTCGGCGGGCGCGACAAGAACCTGCCGACGCGCGTGCTGGGCGAGGAAGCCGTGCGCCGCTGCCGCGCCGTGATCACCTTCGGCGAGGCGTCCGACCTCTACGCCTCCGCCATCCGTGACGCCGAAGGCAGCGAGCGCGTGACTCTGCGCCAGGTTGCCGATGTCGACGCTGCCGTGGCCGCCGCCGCAGAGCTCGCGCACTCCGGTGACGTCGTGCTGTTCAGCCCCGCGGGCACCTCGTTCGACGCGTTTCGCAACTTCGAAGCCCGTGGGCGCGCCTTCCGCGACGCGGTGCTGGCGCGGGAGGGCACCCGATGATGCGCTCCGCCGCCGCCCAGTCCAGAGTCAGCCAGCCTCGATCGAACCCCGCGCCATCGCAGCGGGTGGTGGCCCACGCACCCGATTACCTGCTGCTGACCACCGTAATCATGCTCTGCGTGATCGGCCTGATCGCCGTGTACTCGGCGTCGTATGCCCTCGGCGCCGCCGAGTTCAAGGACGCGAACTACTTCATCAAGAAGCAGGCGTTCGCCTTCGTCCTCGGCATCATCGCCATGACGATCGCGACCGTCCTCGACTACCGCATCCTCATGCGGCTCAGCCCGCTGATCATGTTCGTCGCACTCGTCGCGCTTGCGCTGGTCCTCGTGCCCGGCATCGGCGTCGAGCAGAACGGTGCGCGCAGCTGGATCGCGATCGGTCCGCTGCCGCCGCTCCAGCCCTCGGAGTTCGCCAAGCTCGCCGTGCTGATCTACCTCT
>CAMDAY010000082.1 GCA_945888895.1 Dehalococcoides mccartyi
GATCCCCGGCATGGGGTCGGTGGTTGACGTGTGGTCGGGCTTCCTCGCGATGCGCGGGTACCGCGACTGCGACCTCGGCGCGGGACAGGCGTCCACGCACATGGACTCCGCGACCGGCCCGAACACGGCGTTCGCGGTGCTATGCGCGCTCCGCGAGCGTGAGCAGTCCGGCCTCGGCCAGTTCATCGACTTCGCGCAGTCCGAGAACATGCTGCAGGCGGCGGGCGAGTACTTCCTGGACGTGCAGTGGAACGGCAAGGACCGCCCGGCGCTTGGCAACCGCGATCGCTTCGGGGGCGTCCAGGGCTGCTACCCGTGCACCGGCACTGACAACTGGGTCGTGCTCACGGTGCGCACCGACGAGGAGTGGGCCGCCCTCGGCGAGGCGCTCGGGCATCCCTCGTGGATCGCGGACGAGCGCTTCTCGTCGCCGGCGCTTCGGTACCAGCACCACAACGAGATCGACACGCTGATCAGCGAGTGGACTTCGACACAGTCGCCGTACGACGCGATGCACAAGCTGCAGGCGGTCGGCATTCCCGCGGGCCGCATTTTGAACGAGCGCGACGCCTTCGACGACCCCCACCTGCAGGCGCGCGGCTTCTTCATCAAGACCGTGCACTCGGAGGCGGGCACGCACCTGATGCCGGGTCACCAGTGGAAGATGCTCGGCACCCCGCTGCGCGCCGACGCGCCCTCCCCGCTGCTCGGTGAGCACAACGAGTACGTGTACAGGGAACTGCTCGGCTACTCCGACAAGGAGTACGCTCGCCTCGAGCGCGAGGAGCACATCGGCCGCGACTACATCATCTAGCGACCAGACTGTCGTCGCACAACGAAACGGGGCGCTCGTGAGAGCGCCCCGTTTGCATACCTTGGCTTCGAGGAACGCTACGCCTTGATGCGCTCCACCACGGCGGAGATGCCCTGGCCGCCGCCAATGCACATGGTCTCGAGGCCGATCTGGGCGTCGCGGCGCTCCATCTCGTTGAGCAGCGTCGCCATGATGCGCGCGCCCGTCGCCGCGATGGGGTGGCCGATCGCGATACCCGAGCCGTTCGGGTTCGTGCGGTCCCAGTCGGCGTCGGTGAAGCCCCACTCCTTCGTGACGGCGAGCACCTGCGCGGCGAACGCCTCGTTGAGTTCGATGACTTCCATGTCCTTCATGCCCATGCCCAGGCGGTCGAAGACCTTCTTCGTCGAGGCGACCGGGCCGATGCCCATCGTCTCGGGGGCGACCCCGGCGACCGACCAGCCGAGGATGCGGCCGACCGGCGTGAGGCCGAGCTCCTTGGCCTTTTCCATCGTCGTGACGATGCACGCCGCCGCGGCGTCGTTCTGGCCGCTGGAGTTGCCGGCGGTCACCGTCGACTCGGGGTCATCGCGCCCGTAGATCGCGCGCAGGCCGCCGAGGGCCTCGATGGTGGTGTCCGCGCGCGGGTGCTCGTCACGGTCGATGATCTTGTCTTCGCCACGGCGCTGCGGGACGCGCACCGGGACCGTCTCGTTGGCGAACTTGCCCGCGTCCCACGCGGCGACGGCGCGCTGGTGAGACCGGAGCGAGTACGCGTCCTGCTCGGCACGAGGAATGCCGTACTGGCGGCGGAGGTTCTCGGCCGTCTCGATCATGCCGCCCGGCACGGGGTGGCAGTCGCTGCCCGCCGTCACGCGCGCGCGCGAAAGACGGTCGAGGAGCTCGATCTTGCCGTCGTTCGGGCCCCAGCGCATCTGCGTGCTGTAGAACTCCACGTTGCTCATGCTCTCGGCGCCGCCCGCCACAACCACGTCAGCGGCGCCGGTCTGCACCATCATCGTCGCGTAGCAGATCGCCTGGAGACCGGAGCCGCAGCGGCGGTCGAGCTGGAGACCGGGGACGTCGATCGGGAAGCCCGCCTGCAGCATGGCGACGCGGCCGATCGCCGGCGCCTCACCGCTCGCGTAGCCCTGCCCGAAGATGCAGTCCTCGATCACCACGGGGTCGATGCCCGTGCGCTCGACGAGCGCCTTGAGCACCGCGGCCGCGAGGTCGAGTGCGGTCACGTCCTTGAACACGCCACCGAAGCGGCCGACGGGAGTGCGGAGCGGGCTGCAGATGACTGCGTCGCGGAGTTCCATGATGTCGTTCCTTAATCCTCTATGTGTGCGGTGGTGGATACGGGGGTGATTACTCCGGCAGCGCCTGCCAGCTGCGCTTGCCGTCCGTGACGAGGATGTGGCCGAGGCCTGGGTTTGGCAGGTGTGCCGAGGCGACCAGCGCCTGGCTCTGCGCGATGCGGTCGCCGAGGGCCGTGCGCGTGCCTCGGACGATCTCGGCGTCCCAGTCCCAGGTGGACACCCAGTCGGGGTGGACGAGATCCATCGGCGACATGAAGGCGTCACCAATGATGAACGCCTGCTGTCCGCCGGAACTGAGGAGCAGGGACTGGTGGCCGGGCGTGTGACCGGGCGTTGGGAGAATCGTCAGCGAGGGCGTGACGGTGCGCTCGCCATCGACCAGCTCTAGCGCCTCGTTGCCCTCGATCGGCAGGATGTTGCGCGTGAAGCCCGGACGTTGAGGGTCCTCTGCCTTGTAGAAGTCCCAGTCCTTCTTTGGAACGAGGTACTGCGCCTTCGAGAAGCGCGGTGCGTTGGTGTCGCGGTCGAGCGCCCAGCCAGTGTGGTCGCCGTGCAGGTGCGTGAAGACGATCGTATCGATGTCCTCGGGCTTCACGCCGACCTCGTCCAGCTGCTCGATGAGCTTGCCGTTCATCTCGGGACCGAACCCGGTGTCCACGAGGACGGTCTTCCCGTCGCCGCGGACCAGGAAGCAGCCGAAGTTCATCGCCATCCGGCCACGGTCGTCGAAGAGGCCCTGGAAATCGGCCATCTGGTCCGCGACGTCGGGGTATTTCTCGGCGACCACGTACTTGCCGACCATGTCGGACAGGGCGAGGAGTTCGACGTTGCCCACGGTGGCGCGTTGCATGAAGGGACCTTCCGGTACGTGGCTGGTCGCGGCGGGGCCGCGGGGGACCGTCCGATATCCGGGCGGGGCGCAACAAATATACTTGATGCTCGCGGTAGGCCGATGCGGTATCGTGCGCGCCATCGGAGCCGAATCGTGGCTACCGGGTGCAGAGCAGCCCCATCCGGCGCCCACTCGACCTCCGGGCGTCGAGCGGATGTGCCCGCCGCCGGATCGCGAGTCGCGAAATCGAGGTGCCCCATGGATTGGAACGACAGCCCCGCGCAGGCGGAATTCCGTGCCGGCGTCCGCCAACTCATCGCCGAGAAGCTCCCCGCCCGCTACCGGGGTGACGACGGCGCAGAGGGTGAGGGCGACGGCGTTGAGTGGATGGTCGAGCGTCGCTCGCAGGATCCGGTGGCGCAGCAGGCCTCCGCCGAGTGGGCCACCGCGATCTCCGAGCGCGGGTGGATCGCACCGCACTGGCCGGTCGAGTACGGCGGGGCCGGTCTCAGCCCCATCGAGCAGATGATCTACAACCAGGAGATGGCGATGGCCGCCGCTCCTCGACGTGTCGGTGGGCAGGGCGTCAGCCAGTTCGGCCCGGCGCTGGTCGTGCACGGCACGGAAGAGCAGAAGAAAGAGCACATCCCGAAGATCCTCGCGGGGGAGCGCATCTGGGCGCAGGGCTTCTCGGAACCGGGCGCCGGCTCAGACCTCGCGTCGCTCCAGACCCGAGCCACGCGGGACGGCGACTTCTACGTGGTCAACGGCCAAAAGATCTGGACGTCGGGCGGGCACCTCGCGGACTGGCTCTACGTGCTCTGCCGCACGGACCCCGAGGCGCCGAAGCACCGCGGCATCTCGCTGATCATGATGGACAAGAGCACGCCGGGGATCACGGTTCGCCCGCTGGTGAACATGGCGTGGGTCCATCACTTCAACGAGACGTTCTTCGAGGACGTGCGCGTCCCCGTCGCCAACCGCGTCGGCGAGGAGAACCGCGGCTGGTACGTCTCCATGACGCTGCTGGACTACGAGCGCTCCAACATCACCGGCGCTGTCTCCGCGCGTCGCCAGATCCGCCGCCTGATGGACTATGTGAACGGCGACGGCAAGGAGAGAGCGCGCGTGAAGGACTACCCGTCCATCCGCTCCGCGATCACTGACCGCTACATCGAGTCCGAGGTGCAGTTCAACTTCTCGTTCCGCATCATCTCGATGCAGGAGCGAGGCCTCATCCCGAACTACGAGGCGTCAGTGAACAAGCTGTTCGGTTCCGAGTTGTCGCAGAAGATGGCCAACACCGGCGTGAAGGCGCTGGGCCTGTGGGGCGGCGTCTGGGACGAGGAGAAAGCGCCGGTGCGCGGCTCGTTCCCGAAGGCGTACTGCCTCAGCGTCTCGTCGACGATCGCCGCCGGCACGTCCGAGATCCAACGCGGCATCATCGCCACGCGCGGGCTTGGTCTTCCGCGCGGCTAGTTGCCGCGGATCACGGCTGCGCCGTGGGGGTCTCCCTCGCGGCGCAGCGCACTGTTCGAGGCTCGCCCACCGCACATCGCGGTGGCGCTGGCCTCACTCGAGGGTTCATGGAGTTTACGTTCACCCCGGAGGAGGAGCGCTTCCGCCACGAGCTGCGGACGTTCCTGGCCGCCCAGTTGCCTGCGGACTGGTCGGAGCGCGATTTCCTCGGCGACGTGTCGAGAGACGAGCAGCGCGGCGTCGATGACGCCGTCACGCGCGCCCTCGCCGACAAGGGCTGGCTCGCGCTGCCGTGGGCGAAGCAGTTCGGCGGCCTCGGCGCGGGGCACGTGCAGCAGGCGATCTACACCGAGGAAACGGCGTACACGCGGATGCCCGGCGGGGGCGGCGCGGGCGTCGCCTCGGTCGGGCCGTCGATCCAGCGCTTCGGCACGCGCGCGCAGCAGGAGCAGTACCTCCCGCGTACCGCCGCCGGCCTCGACCGCTGGTGCACGCTGACCGTCGAGGACGACGCGGGCTCCGACGTGGCCGCGATGCAGACGCGCGCGGTGCGCGACGGCGACGAGTACGTGATCAGCGGTGCGAAGACGTGGGTGTCTGGTGCGGAACGCGCAACCTACGGGCTCCTCGCCGCGCGCACGGATGCGAAGGCCGCGCCGCAGGACGGCATCTCCACGATCATCGTGCCGATGGATGCGGCTGGCGTGACCGTGCGCCCCCTCGATACGCTCGCCGGCGAGCGCGACCTCAGCGAAGTGGTGTTCGAGGACGTGCGGGTGCCCGTGCAGAACGTGGTCGGCCGCGAGAACGCCGGGTGGTACCAGATGCAGACGGCCAGCGACCTCGAACGCTCCGGCGTCGGGGTGATCTCGACCGCGAAGGCCAACATCGAGCGGCTCGTCGAGGCAGCGCGGGACGACGACTCGCTGATCGCGCGGAACCCCTCGGCGCGGTACGAGCTGGCGGACCGCTGGATCGAGATACAGGTGGGATTCAACGTCTCGTACCGCGTTCCGCACCTCCAGGCGCAGGGCCAGCAGCCCGACCAGGAGGCGTACGAGGCGAAGTTGTACGGCTCTGAGCTGACCCAGCGCGTGGCGAACACGGGCATGCACCTCCTCGGCCTCGCGGCGCAGGCCGGGCCTGGGGGGCGGTACGCGAAACTCGCCGGGGCATTCTCGCGGGAGTACCTTCGTGCGACGGCGGCGACGGTCGCCGGCGGCACGTCCGAGATCCAGCGCAATCTGATTGCACAGCGAGGGCTGGGGCTGCCTCGCGACTGAGCCGCGCGATAAGCGCATTGATAACGAGCGAGCATTAATTGACCGGTCGGTGGGCCTACCTGATACTTCGGCAGCGTTGAGAGGAACGAACGATGGACCTGGGCCTGAACGAACAGCAGGAGCTGCTGAAGAATGCCGCGCGTGAGTTCCTCGAGAACGAGTGCCCGGAGTCTCACGTCCGTGAGATGGAAGAGGACGAGCGCGGCTACTCGCCGGTGCTGTGGGGCCAGATGGCCGAGCAGGGCTGGCAGGGGCTGCTGATCCCGGAGCAGTACGGCGGCGTCGGCTTCGACTTCCTCGACCTCACCGTGCTCCTCGAGGAGATCGGGCGGGCGCTGGTGCCCGGCCCGTACATGTCCACCGTCCTCGGCGGCGCCGTCCCGATCATCGAGGGTGGCAGCGAGGATCAGAAGAAAGAGTTCCTCCCGAAGATCGCCTCAGGCGAGCTCATCTTCACCCTCGCGCTCACCGAGCCGTCCGCCCGCTTCGACGAGCAGGGCGTGCAGTGCGCCGCCACCGTCAGCGGCAACGACGTCACTCTCAACGGCACCAAGCTCTTCGTCTCCGACGCCAACGTCGCCGATTACATGGTGGTCGCCGCGCGCACCGGCAAGGGCGTCACGCTCGCGATCGTCGCGAAGGATCAGCCGGGGGTCACCGTCACCTCGATTCAGACCATCGCGCGCGACAAGCAGTGCGAGGTCGTCCTGAAGGACGCCAAGGGCCAGCTGCTGGGCGCCGAGGGCGCGGGCTGGGCCATCCTTGAGCCGGTCATCCAGAAGTACACCGTCGCGGAGGCCGCGTACCTCGTGGGCCTCGCGCAGATGGACTTCGAGATTGCCGTCGACTACGCCAAGGAGCGCGTGCAGTTCGGCCGCCCGATCGGCTCGTTCCAGGCGATCCAGCACAAGTGCGCCGACATGGTCACCGACGTCGACGGCTCGCGCTTCATCACCTACAAGGCCGCGTGGTGCATCGCGTCGGGCCAGCCCGCAGCGGACACGCAGATGGCCGTGAACATGGCCAAGGCGTGGACATCCGAGTCGACTCGACGAGTTGTCGCGCACGGCCAGCAGATCCACGGCGGCATCGGTTTCACGAAGGACTACAAGATCCAGCTGTTCTACCGCCGCCAGAAGCGCGCGGAGCTGGCCTTCGGTGACGCCGATCACCACCGCGAGCTCGTCGCGCAGCAGCTCGGCATCTAGCGCCGGGCGGACGAGGACTGAACAAACCGCCGGCGCCCGTCGCCGGCGGTTCTGTGTCCGGCATGTTGTTGCGGCCTCGACGGGCGGATACCTGCTCTGGCTGCCGCCGACCTGTGGGGCACGAGTCATCCGCCTGCGTGATGGCTCGTCGATCCCGCCCGCCGTCTCGACGCAGCCCCGAGCAGAGGGGTACCTTCCGGCAGCACAAGCGAGGTAGCACGATGGCACTCACGACCGACGACCTGGTGGAGATCAACCACCTCTATGCGAAGTACTCGCACGCGCTGGATGGCGGGTTGACGGAGCTGTTCCTCTCCGTATGGGCGCCCGACGGCACCTTCACGCAGGAAGGCCGCACGCGCCGAGGGCACGAGGAGCTGCGCGTGATGGGCAGCCGCGATCCGGGCGAGGTCGGGCGTCACCGCCACTTCATCTCGAACATCATGATCGATGGCGACGGCGACCAGGCGACCGGTGCCTGCTACCTCTACCTCACGCGCGACGTGAAGCAGGAGCCGCTGATCGGCATCTACAGCGACACGCTGGTGAAGCTCGACGGCCGCTGGGTCTTCAAGACCCGCGAGGTGAAGGGCGACCCCAACCGCCGCGTGTCTGAGAAGTACCGCGAGCAGCAGGCCGCGTGGAAGGCTGCCGGCCTCCCGGTGTAGCCTCGTCCATCTCGCTCAACCATCTCGACAGAAGGCAGTCACATGCGCATTGGTCTCATCTCGGACACGCACATCCCGGAAGCGCAGCCGTTCCTCTACCCGCAGGTGTTCGAGGCGTTCCGGGGCGTTGACTACATCCTGCACGCTGGCGACTGTCACGACCTGAGCGTGATCGACCAGCTCGGTGCGATCGCGCCGATCTATGTTGCTCGCGGGAACGGCGACGACGGATCGGGTGGACGCCCGATTCAGCCCGATGATCCTCGCCTGCGCAACGCGTGGATCGTGGAGTTGGGCGGCAAGCGCATCGGCATCCACCACGACGTGCCGATCCCCGACTGGGAGGGCAACCGCCTGCCTGACGCGCTCAACCGGATCTTCGGCACGAACGAGCTCGACATCCTGGTCTACGGCGACACACACGTCGAGGCGGTCGATGAGCTGCACGGCATCCTCTGCGTGAACCCCGGTTCGCCGAACTACCCGCGCAACCTGAACACACAGCACGGCACGATCGGCTTCCTCGACATTGACGACAACGGCAACGTCGAGGCGAGCATCTGGATGCTGACGGACGACGGCATCAAGCCGCACGACATGCACCACTGGAAGCGCCCTTGGTAGTCGCGCTCTAGGCGCACCCTGCGCGGATGTTGCTTGGAGAACCCTTATGCGTCTTGGTGTGCTGTCCGGCGGAGCCGGTGACGACTGGCGGCTGACGCTCGAGAAGATCAAGGTCCTCGATGACCTCGGCATCGAGATCGTGTCGGTCGGGGAGTCATGGGGACGCTCTGCCATCCCATGGCTCGCCACGCTGGCGACGAACACCTCGAAGATCACGGTGGGCACGTCGATCCTCAACGTGTTCTCGCGCACGCCGGCGGCGATCGCGCAAGACTTCGCGATGCTGGAGGAGCTGTCGGGCGGACGCATGCTCCTCGGCCTCGGGTCGTCGGGGCAGTACCTGGTGGAGCAGTACCACGGCGTCCCGTTCGACCGTCCCCTGCAGCGCCTGCGTGAGTACGTCGAGATCTTCGACCGGCTGATCGCCGGCGAGCCCTGCGACTACGACGGCGAGGTCTTCCAGATCGGCGGTGGGTTCAAGATCCAGTACAACCGCCCGCGCACGAAGGTGCCGGTGCTGATCGCCGCGATCTCGCCGAAGTCGATCCACCAGGCCGGCGAGGTCTCCGACGGGGTGATCCCGATCCACTGGCCGGTGCACCTGTTCAAGCAGCTGCGCGACGACCTTGAGGC
>CAMDAY010000083.1 GCA_945888895.1 Dehalococcoides mccartyi
CATCTCGGGGAGCACCGGCTCGTCCAGGATCGCGCGGCAACGGCGCAGCAGCGACGCCAGCTCACGATCGGCGATGCGCGCACGGAACGCGAGCGTCGCCTCGACCGAGGCTTCGTCGTCGGCGTCGAGGAGCGCGGTCACACGCCGGATGTCCTCGACCCATGCAGCGGGGATACCCGTACCGGCGTAGTCCCATACGACGGTGCGCAGCTTCTGCTGCGTGTGGTAGCAGAGCCCCTGGTCGATACCCCAGATGTGCTGCGTCGGGTCGAACAGGATGTGGCTCGCCTTGCGGTCGGCGTTGTTGCTGATGAGGTCGAACACCGCCATCCTCACCAACTGCTCGTCGAGGTCGTCGCGCTCGCGCAGCGCGAAGTAGTGCTCGTTCGGGTCGTGCTCGATGAACAGCTGCATCGACCCGACGCCGTGCGGGCCGTCCCGTTCTACCGTCGGCGGTACGAGATCCCAGCCGAGCAGCCTCGACAGCTCGAACGCAGCGATCTCCCGCTCGTAGAGCCCGTCCGGGAAGTCGTGCAGCGGCTGCTCGCCTCGACGGGGCTTGTAGACACCGGTGCCCGCGCCGAGCACGGGGTGATCGAGGCGCGTGAGGAAGACGTAGTTCGACGAGTTGTAGACCAGCTGGAGGGCGCCCAGCTCTGCTTCGCGCAGGGCGTCCTCGACGCGCGGATCGTGCGGATCCCACGTGTCATAGGGGGCGTCGTCCTCGTCGGTCGTCATGCGCCAATTGTAGGCGCTAGCCGCTGACGACCTCGCGGTCGTGGATGCCGAGGCCGGCGCGCATCGCCTCGGCGTGCATCATCAGCGTCGCCGTTGCCGGGAGCGCGGCGTCGAGGATGCGCTTCGCGTTGGCGATCGCATCCTCAGTCAGCCCGGCGGCCCCGAGCGCCTCAGGATTCGCACGCACTGGCTGCGCGAGGAAACGCGCGCCCGACCGCGCGTAGAAGTACAACGCCCGTCCGCGCCGCCGGAAGTCGGGGTACGCGCCGAGGTGCTGCAGCTCCTCCCACGCCACCTCGAGGTACCGCGGCCAGCGCGCGACTGCGCGGTACAGGTCGGGAGCGACGTCGAGGCCCAGTGCCTCGGCGATCTCGCGGAGCGGCGGCGTGCTCGGGGCAACGAGATCCACGTGTAGCGCGAGGTGCGCTTGCTCGCGCGGGCTGGCCTCGCGCGGGTCGGGGCGGCCGTGGCCGCCGACCTCGGGCCGGTCAAATGCCTCGGCGAGCGCGGCGAGGAGCAGCAGGAGCTGCGGCTGCGTGTAGTGGAACAGGTCGATGATCGCCGCGAGCGCGTCGAGGTCCGCCTCGGTCATGCCGGCCTCGCGGAGCGCGTCGCGCGTCAGCACCGGCTCGTACACCGCCTCCACGGCGTCGAGGGCCATGTCCGCCATGTAGCGCGCGCTGCCGAGGAAGCCGGCCGTCTCCACGCTCGACGCGACCTGCGGCCACACGAACTCGAGGTAGCCCTCGACCTGTACGAGGCGCGCGAGCGGGGCGGGCGCGAACGGCAGGCACAGCACCCCGCGGATCTCCGCGAGCAGCGCATCACTCATCGACGCGGGCGACCGAGGCGCACGATCCGGCGGGGCAGCGAGCGCGCACGGTCGATGATCTGCGTGATCAGTCCCGGCGGGCGCGTGCGCGAGCGGATCAGCGCGGTCGCCTCGGCGTTACCGATGAGCACGGGCTGACGCCAGTCACGCAGCGTGGGAGCGCGATCCTCTGTCTTGGTCGTGCGGCTGCGCTCGGGCGCCTCGAAGCGGGCGAGCGGCACCCAGCCGCCGGGCGTGCGCACCCACACCTCGCGGCCCGCGGCGCGCACGAGGAGCGCCCCAGCGGCGACGTCCCACAGGCGCGGCGCCCAGAACACCGCCGAGGTAAAGACGCCCGCCGCGACCAGCGCCGCCTCGATCGCGATCGAGCCGGTGACGCGGTGCTCCCACTCCTTCGTCCCGCCCGATGATCCGCCGGGCGCAGCAGCCAGCGCGCGCTTCACCACGGTCTGGCGCGCGGGCACCTCGACGCCATCGAGGTGCAACGTCGAGCCGGTGTGCGCGTGGTACACGCCGGGGCCGAGGAGATGCGTGGACGCGCACCAGATCGCCGCCGCGACCGGCACGCCGCGATGCAGCACACCGACCGACACCGCAAACAGCGGGAAGCCGTTGACGAAGTTCGCCGTGCCGTCGATCGGATCGATCACCCAGACGACGTCCGCGCCTGCCTCGGGCTGCGTGTCGACCTCCTCGCCGATCACCGCGTGGCTCGGGAAGCGGTCGGAGACGCGCTCACGGACGAGGGCCTCGACCGCACGGTCCACTTCGGACACCGGGTCGTTGGTGCTGTCCTTGCCCTGCGCGTCGGGCTTGTAGTCCACGGTCACGACGCCTTGCAACGCCGCACGCGCGGTCTCGCCAGCCTCGCGCGCCAGTGCGATCGCGAGCTGCTCGATGGCGGCGAGCTCCTCGGCGTCGAGTCTAGGCGAGGGCGTCGCGGGTTCGGAGGTCATGTGGTCAGCATATCGCTCTACGGGACGGCGCCCCCAACGGGTAGCCTAGACACGGAACGAGGTGATGTATGAGCCGACTCCCCGCACCGGACGGTGGCTGGACCGAATCGACCGAGGGCGACCTGGACCCGGACCTCGCCGAGGAAGAGGGGTCGAGCCTCGACGACTGGTCGGAGCCACGCGAACCGTGGTTCAAGCGCTCGATGCCCGCGATCGCGCTGGGGATGCTGGCGTTCTTCCTCGGCGCGACGCTCGTGCAGGTCCTCTTCGCCCGCTGAGCGAGATTTACGCGCCGGGCGCCGGCGCGAGGCAGGTCTTGTGGTCGCAGTGGCAGGCCGTGGAGCCCGTGGAGCAGGCACACGAGGCGCTGCACTCGCCGATGCCAAGCAGCCCGAGGCGCTTCAGCAGCCCCAGCACTATGCCGACCGCGACGGCGACGAACGCCAGACGACGAAGCAACTTGCCCACCATGCACCCCCAGGTCGCGCGCCGCCCGTGGCGGCGCGGTATGTACTTCCTCGATTGTGTCAGCGGACGGCGGCCCCTGTCATCCCGCGCGCCTCGTCACTGAACTGCTCGCGATACAACGCCGCGTAGAGACCCTCCTGCGCCAGCAATTCGGCGTGCCGCCCGCGCTCCACGATCCTCGCATGGTCGAACACAAGGATCTGATCCGCCGCCATCACCGTGGACAGCCGGTGGGCGATGACAATCGTGGTACGGCCGCGCGCGAGCACGGCCGTCGCCTCGCGGATCTCGCGTTCGAGGCGCGAGTCCAGCGATGACGTCGCCTCGTCGAGGATCAGGATCGGCGGGTCCTTGAGGATCGCCCGCGCGATCGCGACGCGCTGCTTCTCACCGCCGGACAGCCGGTATCCGCGCTCCCCGACCGTGGTGTCGAAGCCATCGGGCAGCCGCTCGACGAGCCCGCCGAGGCCGGCGGCGACCGCCGCCGCGTGGACCTCGTCGTCCGTGCCGTCGAGGCGGCCGTAGCGGATGTTGTCGGCGAGCGAGGAGTGGAACAGATGCGTCTCCTGCATCACGGTGCCGATCGCCGCGCTGAGCGAGTCGAGCGTTAGCTCGCGCACATCGTGCCCGTCGAGGCGCACCGTGCCGGACTGCGGGTCGTAGTAGCGCTGCATCAGGTACGTCACCGTCGTCTTGCCTGCACCGGACGGACCGACGAGGGCGACCATCTGGCCCGCGGGCACCTCGAACGACACGTCCTCGATCGCAGGTGTCGGGCGCGTCGCGTGCGACTGGTACGAGAACGACACGTGGTCAAACTGCACGGCGCCTCGAGGCTGCGTGAGGCGCACGGCGTCCGGACGCTCCTGCACCTCCACTGGCATGTCGAGGTACTCGAAGATGCGCTCGAACACCGCGAGCGACGAGAGCAGCGTCGTGTTGATGCGCGCGATGCCCGCGAACGGCCCGAAGACGCGCTGCGATAGCAGCGCGAACGAGACGACGGTACCGACGCTGAGGTCGCCGCCCAGCACCGCGCGGCCGCCGAACCAGTACACGAGGCCGGGGAGCAGCGCGCCGAACAGCGTGGTCGCCATGTTGAACCAGCGCCCCGTCATCAGCCGCTTGATCGACAGCTCGCGCAGCGTGTCGTTCGAGGTGCCGAAGCGGCCCGCCTCGTGCTCCTGTCGCCCGAACGTCTTGACAAGCATCGAGCCGGAGACGGAGAGCGTTTCCTCCAGGTGCGCGGACATGCGGCCGGATTCCTCGTGCCACTCGCGCCGCAACTCGCGGAGGCGCAGGCCGACGCGCATCGTCGGGTACACCCAGAACGGCAGCACCACGAGCGTGGCGAGGGCGAGCCGCCAGTCGAGCTGGAACATGAACACGAACGCCACGGTCAGCGTGAGCGCGTTGGTCAGGAAATCGGTGAACGTGCCGCTCAGGGCGTCCTGCACGCCGTTCACGTCGGTGGAGATCCTCGACAGGATCTCGCCAGTGCGCGTGGAGCTGTAGAAGCGGAGGGACAGCCGCTGGAGGTGGTCGTGCAGATCCTGCCGCAGGCGGTGCATCACGCCCTGCGCGATCAGCTGGTTTACCCACGACTCCGCGACGCCGAGGAGCGCCGAGCCGAGCACCATCCCCACGTAGACAAGGATCAGCCCGTCAAGCGACCGCACCGCGGCGCCGGAGGACATGCGGTCGACCATCGACCCGAGGATGAGCACGGCGCGCAGGTCGAGGACGACGCTGACAGACAGCAGCACGACGAGGACGGCCATCCACGCGGCGTACGGCCGGAAGAACCGAACCACGCGCCGCCCGAGGAGGAGCTTGCCCCCTGTCGGCTTCGCCGGTGCCATCCGCCGCGACATCATCGAGGGCTCCTAGCCTGCCCCGCGATCATAGGCCCGCGCAGCGGGGACCTCGGAGCGTTCGTGGTGAGAGGGACGTTCGAGGTGCTGACGTGGGGCGGCCCACCCCTGCCCCTCCCAGCGCGGGAGGGGTTCAGAAGGGAGGAACCAACGGTGAGGAACTGCGCCCCTCACACTCCCGGCGAAACTCGATGTGGCCGCGCCGCGTTGGTGCGAGTGATTCGTGCCGCAGGGCAGAGTCACGCGGCGACGGCTCCGGCCCTTCCGCTGAGGGGTGAAGCACCTTTCGGTCTGCTCGTGATACGGGGGGCACAGCCCTCGTATCTCATCCCCTTTCCGCGCAGGGAAGGGGCAAGGGGATGGGGTCGCCCACGCGGCCGCCTCGACGCACTCACCTCGTCGAGGCTCCCTCCCCGCGGCGGTGGGCAGTGGGCGGGGGGATCGAGGATGATGGCGACCGCGAACCCACACGCCCGGCAGGGGGCAACCTCGGAAGGAACGAAGAGCATGACCAGCGAGCACCCCACCGTCGGGTTCATCGGGCTCGGCATCATGGGGCTGCCCATGACGGCCAACCTGCTGAAAGCGGGCTTCCCGGTCGTCGCATGGAACCGCTCTTCGGGACGCGTCGACGAGGCGGTCGCGTTGGGTGCGCAGCGCGGTGCGTCGCCCGCGGACGTGGCGTCGAAGGCGGACATGACGATCGTGTGCGTCACCGCCTCGGCGGACGTGGAGGCGGTGGTGCTCGGTGCGGGCGGGGCGCTCGAGGGCGTGCGTTCCGGCACCGTGCTCATCGACATGTCGTCGATCTCGCCGGACGTGACGCGCGCCATCGCGGGGCAGCTCAAGGCGAAGGGCGTCGAAATGCTCGACGCGCCGGTCTCCGGCGGCGAGGGCGGCGCGATCAACGGCACGCTGTCGATCATGGTCGGCGGCGACGAGGCCATCCTGGAGCGCGCGCGACCGGTGCTGGAGGCGATGGGCACGCGCATCACACACTGCGGGCCGACGGGCGCCGGGCAGACCGTGAAGCTGTGCAACCAGATCGCCGTCTGCGTGAACAACCTCGCGATGGCGGAGGCGCTCGTGTTCTGCCAGAAGAGCGGCGTCGATCCCTCGAAGATGCTCGAGGCAATCACCGCTGGCGCGGGGGGGTCGTGGCAGTTGTCGAACCTCGGCTCGCGCATCATCGCGCGGGACTTCGCGCCGGGGTTCAAGGTGTCGCTCCAGCAGAAGGATCTGCGCATTGCCCTCGAGGCGGCGGAGACCCTCGGCGTGCCGCTCGCGGGGGTGTCGCTCGTGCACCAGCTGCTGGCAGTGGTCGAGCAGCGCGAGGGAGGCGACCTCGGCACGCAGGCGCTGGTCCGCTCGCTGGAGATGCTTGCCGGCGTCGAGGTGGGCGCGCCGCAGGCCTAGCGGGATCCTACGCGGCGGTCTCGGTGCGCATCCACATCGCGACGACTGTGGATAAATAATTGCTCACCAGTTTACGCAAGTGCATATTTCACGTACCTTCTGCGAGCGGGGGCCGGTGTGTGACGGAGCGTTGCGAAGACGGTCCGAGGCTTCGCCTCCCCCGATTTGCTCTGCTGCGCTCGTCGTGATGACACTCCCCGGAACGACGAACACGTCGTCCGCACCGGCCTCTTCCCAGCACTCCTCATCGGGGACGCTGCCGCGCTACGGCTCAAGCGACTCCAGCAGGTCGGAGACGGCCTTGCGCAGGCGCTCCATTTCGTCGGGCTCGTCGATGCGACGGCCGTTCGCACGGCGGATGTAGAACGCGTCCACGACCTCCGGGCCGATCGTGTCCACCTTCGCCAGGTGGATGTCGATGTCGCGCTCGTGCAGCAGGCGCGTGATGCCGTACAGCAGCCCACGCCGGTCGGCCGTCGACACCTCGAGGATCGAATAATCGCGCGAGGCGCTGTTGTCGAGGTGGACGATCGTGGGGACGTTCGCGAGTGGCGCCGCTGGATAGCTCGCGCGCACCTCGGCCAGGCGATCGTCGATGTTGAACTCGCCGGAAAGCGCTGCCGGCACGGCCTGCAGGATGCGCTCCCACCGCCGGTCGTCGATGCCGACACCGAGGGCGTCCGAGACGTGCCAGACCTCGATCGCGATGCCATCGTCGCGGGTGTGCGCGACGCCGCCGAGCACGCTGGCGTTGTAGCCGGCCAGCGTGCCGGCGATTGTCTGGATCAGGCCGGAACGGTCGGGCGTGACCACCGTGAGCCGATCGAGGGCGCCGAGGCGGTCGCGGCGCGCCGCCGTGCCACCCTGCGCCGCAGCCTCCGCGATCAGCGAGATGTGGTCGCCCACCACGCTCGGTGGCGTGCTGACGAGGTAGTCCACGCCCATCCCGGCGAGGTGACTGCGGATCACCTGCGGCGCGAACCGCGTGCCGAGCGCCTCGACGACGCTATCGATCGTGGGCACGTGCGCGTCGGGAGCCTCGGAGGCGAGGACCGCGAGGACCGCGAGGAGGCGCAAGTAGAACGCGCGCATGAGCTGCGCCTTCCACTGACTCCACACGTTGGGTCCGCTGGCCCGCGCGTCTGCGACGGAGATCAGGTACAGCAACCGCAACGTGCGCGCGTCGCCGATGCGGTGCGCAGTGTCGGCAATGACCTCGGCGTCGGCGATGTCGCGTCGAGTTGCGACGTTCGGCAGCAGCAGGTGCAGACGAACGGCGGCGATCAGGCGCAGGCCGACCTCCGGCGAGAGCCCGGCGCGCGTGACGAAACGCTCCGTGATCACGGCGCCGACGTCGGAGTGGTCTCCACCGTGCCCTTTGCCGATGTCGTGGAGGAGCGTGGCGAGCAGCACCTCATCCGGGTCGCCGAATTCCTTCGCGACCTGCACGGTGCCGGTGTCGAACTCGTCGACCTCCATCACGTCGCGCACCTCAGCGACCGCGCGCATCACGTGGACATCGACGGGGTGGATGTGGAACGGCGCGATGTGCGGGCGGGCGCGCAGCACCTCCCACTCAGGCAGCAGGCGCGTGAGCGCTGGGGTGAGCGGCAACGGGTCGAGCGCGCCCCCGGGCACGATTGTCCGCAGCGACGCGCGAAGCGACCCGAGGTCGTCGAGGTCGGCCGGGCTCGGCGCGGGAGGCGGAGCTGACCGACGCCACGGCAACGTAAACCGGCGCGCGGGCTGCACCTCAAGGCGCTCAGTGAGCGCTGCGTCCACCACGCGCATCGCGCTGAAGAGCGAGCGCCCCCATTCCAGCGGGTCGACGCCGCCGAGCCATGCGCCAACGGCGACGGCCTGGTCCGGCCGGTAGACATCCGTCGGTCGCTCGTTGAGCGCGTGGACGGCGTTCCGCGTGCGGATCAGTTGCTCGTGCGCAGCGGCGAGGTGCGGCGCGAACTCCGGCAGCGGCGCGTCCTCGGCGATCGCGTCGGCGACGTCCAGCCAGTGCATCGCGTGCAGATCGCGCAGAGCACCTCGGCCGTTCTTGAGGTCAACGGACAGGATCTGCCACGGTTCCTTCTCGACGAGCGCTCGGTGGCGCGCGGTAATCTCCTTGCGCAGCCAGCCGCGGTGGCTGCGCACCATGCCTCGCCGGTCGCGGATGAACTTCTCATAGAGGTCGGTGTTCCCCGCGACGTAGCGGGCGTCCAGGAGTGCGGTGAACGTCTCCACGTTAGCGTCGCCTGCGGTCATGGCCTGCGCGACCGTGCGCACGGAGTGGCCGACCTTCAGGTTGGCGTCCCAGAGTGGGTACAGAGACCGCAACGCGCCATCGTCGGCATGCTCTATGAGCACCATCAGGTCCACGTCCGAGTGGCGGGACTGCGCGCGGCGACCGTAGCCACCGACGGCAACGATGGTGAAGGCGGGGCTGGGGCCGACCAGCTCGCGAAGCGCGCCGTCCAGCAAGTCGCTGAGCGAGTGGCAGAGCGGGAGGCCCGCCTCGTGCACAGAGGCGGGGG
>CAMDAY010000084.1 GCA_945888895.1 Dehalococcoides mccartyi
GTTCATGGTGACGGTGGGCGTCGTCTTCCTGCGGCTGTTCCCGCTGGTCATGCGTGGCATCGGCTGGATCGTCGGCAAGACGAAGAGCGTCGCGGTGCTCATCGGCGTGCGGTCGCTCGTCCGCAACCCCACGCACTACGCGCGGCTCATCCTGCTGCTGATGTTCGCGACCGGCGTCGGCATGTTCGGCGCGACCTTCTCGGCGACGCTCGACCGGTCGTACGAGGATCGCGCGGGGTACGCGGTGGGCGCCGATGTCCGCGCGAGCGGCATCCCGATGCCGGGCTTCGCCGGCGACGCCGAGTTCCTTGCACGGATCGCGCGCGTCCCCGCCGACGCGCGCACCGCGCTCACGCGCCTCGACGGGTCCGTGACGAAGGACAAGCGCGTCGCGAACGTCGAGGTGCTCGGCATCGACCCGAAGACGTTCGAGCGCGTGGCGTACTTCCGCGGCGACTTCGCGGACGACGACCTCCGCTCGATGCTCACGGTCCTCGACCAGAACGGCACCACGCTGGGGCGCGGCCCGCTGCTCCCCGCGAACGCGCGCCAGCTCGGCGTCTGGGTGCGCATGACCGACATTCGAGGCCGCGTGGTCCTCGGCGTCAGCCTGCGCGATTCGGCTGGGCGCGTCTCGAACCGCCAGCTCGGCGAGGCGCGCCCCGGCGACGCAGCGACGAGCGAGTGGACGTTCTTCAGTGCCGACCTCCAGCAGCCGCGCTCCATGTCGGGTGGCCTGATCCGAGACGCGCAGGCCTCCATCGGTCCGTTCGAGGTGCGCGGGATCTTCGTGCAACCGATCGGCGCGATCGCCAACCAGCGCGGCGTCGTGCAGTTCGGCCCGGCGCTCGCCACCGCGTCGGCGCCGCCTCCACCCGCGAGCGCCGGGCTGGGCTCGAATGGCCTCGAGATGACCACCGCGGCGTGGCGCGACGCCGTCCTCGTGCAGGACTTCACCCAACCGGGGTTCGAGGTGATCCAGGGCACGCGCCCGGTGCAGCTCCCCGACCTCGCACGCGGCACCACCGAGGCGCCCCCGCCTGGCTTCACCTCCGCGATGCGGTACGAATGGCAGGACGCCGGCATCTCGCCCGGCATACGCGGCCTGCGCCCGGTCGTGGACGCCGCCCCCGCGCGTGTCTACCTCGACGCCACCTCGGCGAAGCAACTCGAGGTGACGACGGGCGACACGGTCATCCTCGGCACCGGGGGCCGCAGCGTGACGGCGGTCGTAGCGGGCGTGGTGGACTACTTCCCAACGTACAAGCCCGGCGGGAACAGCGGGCTCGTGGTGCTCAACGGCAGTCGCCTCTCCACCGCCGTGAACGGTGCGATCCCGGACTCCGTGCTCGGCCCGAACGAGGTCTGGCTCGCGACCAGGGAGAGCGGTGCGACACGGGACGCCCTCAAGACGCTCGCCCCGCTCTCCGTGGAGACACGCGACGCGGTGCGCGCCGTACAGCAAGACGACCCGCTGATTGCGGCGGGCTGGGCCGGCATCCTCGCCATCGCGTTCGGGGCGGTACTGCTCCTTTCGGCGATCGGGTTCATCGTCTACTCGTACCTGACGGCGCAGCAGCGGGCGCTGGAGTTCGCAATCCTGCGCACCCTCGGCTTCTCGAGGCCGCAGATCTTCTCCGTCGTCCTGTTCGAGCACCTCTTCGTGATTGTTGCCGGGATGGGCCTCGGCACTGCTGTGGGTCTGCGCGTCGGGCGGCTGATGCTCGCGTTCCTCGGCGTGGACGAACGAGGCGGGCAGGTGGTGCCGCCGTTCATCCAACGCATCTCGTGGACAGAGGTCTTCGTGGTGTGGGGGATTCTCGGTACAGTGTTCGTCGCGACGATCGCCGCCGTCGTCGCGCTCTACTTCCGGCTGGCGGTGAGCCGCGCGCTCAGGATCGGGGACGTCTAGTGCAGTACCGCCCCCCGAGCACGCAGGCCCCCAGCTCGCCCACGACGCGCGCCCAGAACCGGCGCCTCGACCGGGGCGAGGCATCCGAGCCGCCCTACATCCACTGCGAAGACCTGTTCAAGATCTACAAGACCGAGGATCTGGAGGTCGTCGCGCTGCGCGGCCTCGACCTGCGCGTGGCGCGCGGCGAGATGATGGCGATCGTCGGCGCATCCGGCTCCGGCAAGTCGACGCTGCTCAACATCCTCGCCGGTCTCGACCAACCCTCGGCGGGGCGCGTCACGGTGGGCGAGCGCGACCTGCTGACCACGGACGAGTCGGACCTGGTGCGCTACCGCCGCGTCGAGGTGGGATTTGTGTGGCAGCAGACCGGTCGCAACCTCATCCCCTACCTCACTGCGGAGCAGAACGTCGAGGTGCCGATGATCCTCGAGGGCCGTCCGCGCGGCGAGACGCGTGATCGGGCGCGGATGCTCCTCGAGCAGGTCGGGCTCGGCGAGAAGCTGGGCAACAAGCCACAGGAGATGTCCGGCGGCGAGCAGCAGCGCACCGCGATCGCCGTCGCCCTCGCGAATGACCCGCCGCTGCTCCTCGCGGACGAGCCGACCGGCGAGCTAGACAGCGCGACCGCCGACGAGGTCTTCGCCGTCCTGCGCGGGCTGAACCGCGACCTCGGCGTGACAATCGTGATCGTGACGCACGACCGGCAGATCACGCAGCGCGTCGACCGCGTCGTCGCCATGCGCGACGGCCGCACGAGCACGGAGCTCGTGCGGCACGTGCAGTTCGCGCGCGGCACCGAGGCGAGCATCGACGAGTTCGCGGTCGTCGACCGCAGCGGGCGCCTTCAGATCCCGCGCGACTACCTCGACCAACTCGACATCGGCGCACGCGCTCGCATCGAACTCGCTGGGGATCACGTCGAGGTACGTCCGGAGACGCCCGGCGACGGACGGCGCGCATGACGACTTCGCCATCTCAGGCGCAATCCGGGCCGATGGTCGTCGCTGACCACCTCGTGCGCACCTTCAGCGGCGGTGGCGGCGAGGTCACCGCGGTCAAGGACGTCTCGCTCACGGTGCCACGCGGGCAGTTCCTCGCCGTCATCGGGCGTTCCGGCTCCGGCAAGACGACCCTGCTCAATTTGATCGCAGGCCTCGACACTCCAAACAGCGGCACGGTGATGGTCGACGACCGCGAGGTGTCCAACTTCAACGACGCGGAAATGACGGAGTTCCGTCGGCACACGGTCGGCTTTGTCTTCCAGTCGTTCGGCCTGCTGCCGCTCCTCTCCGCTGCCGAGAACGTCGAGCTGGCGTTGCGGATCGCGGGTGCTGGCATCCGTGAACGCGGCGAGCGGACGCGCGAGTTGCTGCACCTCGTCGGTCTCACCGAGCGCTCGAGTCACCGCCCGTACGAGATGTCCGGCGGCGAGCAGCAGCGCGTCGCCGTCGCGCGCGCGCTCGCGAACTCACCTCGACTGATCATCGCCGACGAGCCGACGGGCGAACTGGACAGCACAACCGGCGCGCAGATCTTCGAGCTCCTGCGCGGCGTCGCCCGCGAGGGCGTCACCGTGATCGCCGCAACCCACGATCCGTTTGTCATGGAGCACGCCGACCGCGTCCTCGAGATGTCGGACGGCCACCTGCTGCCCGAGGGTCAGGGCTCCCTCGTCGCGCAGCATCGCAGCCCTCGCACACACGAGGCGCTCCCCGCGCCGCTGCCGAACCTGCACGTGCCGCCCGCGCACCCGCCGCGCCGGTAGAAGCCCCCTCGACTAGACTCCGGGCTATGCCAATCGTCCACATCATCTGCGCGACGCTGAAGGACGACGCCTCCGAGGAGGCCGTGACGCACGCGCTCGATCTGGGGCGTGCGCTGCCGAGCGCGGAGGGCGTGCAGCACTCGATCCTCGGACGGTCACCGCAGCACCTCGTCGCCGCTACGTGGCTCGAGGGTCGCGCGGCGCTGGAGCCATTCGCGGCATCGCCCGTGCACATGGCGTTCATCATGCGTGGCCTCGCGCCGTGCATCCGCGGCATGTGGAGTGCCGCCGCCGAGAGCGACGTGGTTCCGCCTCGCGACGTCGAGTCGATGTGGGTGTTCGCGCTGCAATCGCAGGAGACGCTGTTCGAGTGGCAGGTGCGCGACCTGCTCGCCGCGGTGGACGGACTGCCTGGCCTTGCGGCCGTGGGCGTCACCGTCGAGGAACGCGAACGCTATCGCGCTGGGGGCGTCGTGTGCCTCGTGCCCGGCGAAGCCGCGCTGTTCGATCCCGCTCTGGGTGCGGCGCGCGCGGAGTGGGGCGACCTCGCCGAATCGATCGTCGAGTGCAAAGTCGAGGTGATTCCCTTACGCCCAGGCGCGGACACGGAGCCTGGCGCAGTTCACGATCGGTAGATGATCTCGATGAAGGAGACGCCCCCGCCGTTCCACTCGCGCACGCGTTCACGAACGCGCCCTGCTCGACGGCGCCCGGAGCCCGACCGCTCCCCTGACCTCAAGCGCATCCAGCGGCGACTGTCTCGCTCCTCGATCGGGATCGCCGCGCTCATCGCGGTGCTGAGCCTGACGAGCGCTGGTCTCTTTCGCGCACGCCAGTCTGGCGACACCGTGCCCCCCGTCGCGCTCACGGATACCGCGTCCGTCGAGGTCACACGCATCATTGACGGCGACACTCTCGACGTCCGCGCGGCCGAGACGACGCTCCGCGTGCGCCTGTACGGAGTAGACACAGCGGAGCGCGGCGAGGCCTGCTACCGCGAGGCGACGGAGCGCCTCACGGCACTCGCGGGCAACCGCGTCCTGCTGCTCCCCGACGCTCGCCTGACCGATCGGAACGGTCGAGAACTGCGTTATGTCTTTACTGCTGACGGCCAATCGATCGACGCGGCGCTGATCCGCGAAGGCCTGGCGAAGGCCTGGCGCGAGGATGGCAGCCGCAAGGCGGAACTAATTGCTCTGGAAGAGGCGGCGCGGATCTCGAGGACCGGCTGCCTGTGGAGTGCGTCACCTGGGGCGAGATAACCCCGGCCGTGTCGCCTAATCGACACGGCGAAGATTCATCTACTCGAACTTGGTGAGTTCGAAGATGAGATCGGCATTGTCCCAACGCACGATCAGATGCGGCGGAGTGCTGCTAATCCACGCAGTGCGTACGGCCCGGCCGTTGCGTACCAGGATGCGCCACGTCTCGAACTTGCCCGCGGGGACCTCAATCGTCTCGCGTTGAGGGATGCGGACCGCGACGTTCTGCTGGGTCCGGTCGATGGCGTTCGCGGAGACGTAGGCGTGCTCGTACTGCTCCGCGAAGGCGATGCCCCGCCAGAACCACAGTGACGACTCGTTGTCGTAGAAGTGCGGGCGGAGCGTCAGCTCGCCCGTCGAGGACTTGCCGCCATCGCGCTCGGACGAGGTGGCGAGGCGCGTCTTGTCGCCCTCGGCGCGGTAGGTCCACGTGGTACGGGTGACCTGCGCCTTGCCGTCCTCCGTGCGCCCATTGGTCATGCGAGTCCCTTGCACCGGCTTGAACGACTTCGCGTCGACGGTGACCGTGACCTCATCGCGCACCGGGGGCGCACCGACGGGCGTCATCGCCTCCGTGTACGACTGACCGAGGACGACGCGGTCGCCCTCGAGTCTGGTCGTGAGGACGCCAGTACCAACGTCCTGGCCGCCGCTATTGCGCAGCCGGTACTCCAGGCGCTCGCTCGCCTTCCAGGGTGCGGCGACGAAGATGTCGCTGGTCTTCACGTTGGGCGTCGCGCCCTGGCAACCCGTCAACAGCACCGCTCCCGCCACGACAGCGATCATCAAGGCAGCGCGAAGCCACCGCTCGCGACGCATGTGTGGAGCGATCACGAGGTGGCCGGGAGCGACTTCAGCACTGACGCGACGATCGGAATCGCCGCATCGATGTCCTCGCGCGTGACGTCCATGTGACACACCATCCGCACGCGCTGCGGCGACGTGCCGGTGCACAACACGCCCTGCTCGGCGCACCTCGCACGGAACTCGTTGCCATCGACGCCATCGAGTTCGAAGAAGACGAGGTTCGTGTCGACGCCGGCAGGGTCCATGATCACGTGCGGCATCTCCGCGATCGCGGCGAACAGCCGCTTCGCGTTGGCGTGGTCATCGGCGAGTCGCTCGATGTTGTTCTCCAGTGCGTACAGCGCGCCGGCTGCAACGATGCCGGTCTGGCGCATCGACCCGCCGAGGAGCCGGCGGTTCGCCCGCGCGCGCTCGATGAACTCGACAGGCCCGGTGACGACCGATCCGACCGGCGCGCCGAGGCCCTTCGAGAAGCAGAAGTCGACGGTGTCGGCACTCGCGACCAGCGACTTCGCGTCCGTCTCCAGCGTGACCGCGGCGTTGAAGATACGCGCGCCGTCCACGTGCACCTGCACGCCCGCCGCGTGCGCGACGTCCGCCACGGCGTTCATGTCGCTGACGCTGATGGCCGCGCCACCTCGACGGTTGTGCGTGTTCTCGAGGCATACGACGTTCGTGCGGGGCCACGTCGCCCGGATCGTCGAGGCCACCTGCGCCGGGTCGATGTGTCCGCGCTCGTCGTTGTGCACCGCGCGGATGGAGATACCGCCGAGCGCGGCGGAGCCCATGCCCTCGTGGTTCAGGATGTGCGACTCGTCGCCCGCGATCGCTTCGTCGCCGCGCCCGCAGTAGGTCAGCAGCGTGACGAGATTGCCCATCGTCCCGCTCGGCACGAAGAGCGCGGCGGCCTTGCCAACGACCTCGGCGGAACGCTCTTCGAGGCGCTTCACCGTGGGGTCGTCGCCGAGCAGATCGTCGCCGACCTCGGCGCGCGCCATTGCCTGTCGCATGCCCTCGGACGGGCGGGTCACGGTGTCCGAACGGAGATCGATGACGCGGGCCATACGTCGCTCCCTCGCGCCGCTACGGCGCGTCAGCAGTCGAGGTGATCGAATGAGGGAAGCGTAGCAGAGGGTCGGGTCAGGTTCCCGCAGCCCGGGACAGCACCCAGGTTGGATCGCGCGGCGCCCTCGGTGCCCGAAGGTCTCGATGGGGCGGGCGCGGGCATCCCGCGGATGAGCCCGAGACGAATTAAGACTTGCGCTCCCACAGCGTCTGGTAGCCCTCGCCGCCACGAATCGCCGCAAGGATGTCGGCGCGCTCGAGACGCTGGCCGTCGCGGAACGCGGTGTCGGCGGCACGCCTCGACGGTTCGCCACCGATGCCGGCGACGCGGTCTTCGATGAACGCCCACACGCCGAGTTCGCGCATCACGGCGATCGGGCGCGGCCACTGGAAGACGGTGATCTGCTCGGGCGGCGGCACGTCGGGGCGCTCCTTGCGGAGGAAGCGGTAGCGCTCTTCCGCGGAGGTCACCGGTGGGACCATGCTGATGTACGGACGCCCGTCCGCATCGGGACGCGTGTCGACGAGCAGGCGCTGCTCGATCATCGCGAAGCGCACGACGAAGACGTCCGCCTCCGCGATCACCCGCCGCATCGCCTCGATGTCGATGTCCACCATGCCCGACAGTCTAGCGCAGCACGACCCCCGCGCGGTCGGAGGCGCAGCACCGCGCGTCGTTCGTCGCTGCTAGCCGATCTGGTACGTGCGATCGAGGTACGGGATGTGAATGAGCCCGGCCATCTGCATGCCAAGCACCGTCAGGACCACGCCTCCAGCGCGCGTGAGCACGTCCCCCTGCCCCGCGAGTAGCTCGCCCAGCAGCCCGGCCGAGGCGCCAGCGATCGCGAACACCACCGTGAACCCGACGACGAATGCCATTGCGTGCCGCATCACGTGTGCACGGCTGCGGCGCGCGTCCTCGGCCTGCCCGAGCACCGCCTCGCCCGCGATGTTCACGAGATACGCGGGCACGAGCGGGAGCACGCACGGCGAGAGGAACGAGACCACGCCACCGAAGAACGCAACCGCCGGGCCGAACCAGCCTCCGACACTGCCGCTGAGTTGCTCCTCGGCGGTCGCAGTGCTGGAGAACAGGAATCCGAGGCTCTGGAAGTAGGCGTTGAGCCGGGTGAACTCGCCCAGGAACATCAGAGCGCCAATGAGGATGAAGAACGCGCCGCTCGCGATCATCAGCCCGGGAAGGTACGGGTTCAGCCGACGCATCCTCGGCGACAGCCAGCCGAAGGCGGCGCCGAACGCGAGGAACCACACGCCGAGGCCGAGCGAGAAGCACGTGAGCAGCAGCGCGCCCTGCAATGCCTGCCCGGACGCCGCCGCCAACGTCAGCACGACGCCGAGGATCGGCCCGATGCACGGCGACCACGCAAGCGAGAACGCCGCGCCGATCGCGAGCGATCGAGGCAACCCGCCCGCGACGAGACGGCGCAACCCGCGTGGCAGCGCGGCACCTGTCATCGGCTACCCATCGATCCCGAGGAGCCGACGACGAGCGGCGTCGTACCTGTCCTTGGCGCGGGCTTCACGATTCAGGAGACCCTTGATCTGCTCCGGCGGGAGTCGGTTGCCCTCGAGCAGCAGCGAATGGACGCCAGCGAGGTGCTTCTGCCACTGATCGTATGCGTCGCGATACGCCTGCTTGGGATCGGCGTTCGCGGGAGCCTCGGTCGGTTCGGGTTCGGGTTCGTTCACCATACGATCAGTGTAAGCCGCGCTAGTCCTCCAGGACGTAGCCGTTGTGGTAGCGCAGGACGGCCTCTCGGTCGCCCGCGATCAGCGGCCCACGCTGGTGTGCCGAGGTGATCGGAACGTCGAGGACGGACTGCCTGCCGTCCATCGCGTCGCCGCCGGCGGCCTGGAGGATGAAGCCGATCGGGCAGATCTCGTAGAGCATGCGCAGCTTGCCGGCGGGCACGCTCGTGTCCTCCGGGTAGAGGAACACGCCGCCGGACATGAGCACG
>CAMDAY010000085.1 GCA_945888895.1 Dehalococcoides mccartyi
GACCCGGCGCGTTCCTTACATCGTGCGACCACGCCGATGATAGATTGGACGCGTTCCCTCGGCTCGCGCGATGCCCCCGCACCGCGCGAGTGTGCGACAAGGCGGCTCCGTTGTCGGTGCTCGGCGGCCCTCGAGGTTCCACCATCGCGATGACCGTGCGTGCACACGGGCTGCGGCTGCTCGCGGCGATGCTGTTGGCGATCGCCATCCTCGTCGTGGCGACGCCCGAGCGCGCGGGCGCGCAGACGCCGGTGACCCAGACGCCCGGCGCCCAGCCGCAACGGATGATCGCGCTGCTGCAGGTCCAGTTGCCGAGGGGCGACGTCACCTGCACGGGCTTCATGGTCGGGCCGCACACCGTCGCCACTGCCGCGCACTGCCTTTACAGCAAGGACTACGGCGGGTGGGCGACTAGCGTCTTCGTCACGCCGGGCATCGACGGGCTGAACGCGCCGTTCGCGACGGAGTACGCGACGACGTTCGCGGTCAGCCCGTTGTGGATCTCGACGCAGGACAGCGTGACGGCGGACTACGCCGCCATCACGCTGTCCTCAAACACCCTCGGCAACGCGACCGGATGGTTCGACCTCGCGCTGCCGTCTGACGACCAGCTCTCCCGCGGCACCTTCTCCACGGCGGGGTACGGAACCACGGCGCAGTACGGCACGCTGTGGCAGATGGCGCAGCCGCAGCCGTTGGCGAACTTCGATGCAAACTTCCTCGAGTACCAATGGGGGACGAGCACCGGTGAGAGCGGCGCGGCGATCTTCGAGCCGGAGCCGACGAACGGGCGCTATCGCGCGGTAGGCGTCCTCAAGGGCGCGTTCGGCCCGAGGACCGAGCGCACGGAGTTCGCGCTGCGCATGACCACCGCGATGCTGGAGTTCTACCGCGCGCAGCTGGCGAAGTCGACATCGACCGTCGTGGAGCAGGTGATCCCCACGATGTTCACGAGCCCCCTCGGCGTGGCCGTGCGCGTGACGAGCCCGGTCACGCGCGTCAACGCACCGTCCGTGCTGCAGAGCTCCCTCGACCAGGTCGTCTGGTCGACGATCGCGACCGAACCCACGGACGCGCGAGGCGTCGCGAGCTACACCATCACGCCCACCGACACGCGGTTCTATCGCGTGGTGGTGCAGGGGATCGGCACGGGCCGCGTCGGGCGAGGCTACGTGACCGGCGACTCCGTGCCGGTCGCGGCCGGTCGAGGCACGTTCTCCGCACGACCGGCGTACTCCTCGTCGCGCGTCGCGTTCGCCGTCTTCCAGGGCGGGACGAACGCGGAGCTCACCGCCGCGCTCAGGGGCGCGAATGCGTCCGCCGCGTGGGTGCAGAACATGCAGGGCGACTGGTTCCTGTACGCCGTGGACGTCGGCTTCCTGAACGACCCGTTCCTGAACGACCCGTTCCTGAAGGCCTTCCCCACCGGGTTCGCCAGTGCGACGTCCATGACGCTCGTCGCCGCGCAGGCCGCGCCCGCATCCGCCCCCACGCCGTAGGCACCTCGAACCGCCTCGTAGCCCTCTCGTCGAGGCTGCGGCACACTGGAGGACGGGCGGCGGTTGAGCCGCCTCGACGGACCGCCACGACCTCGGCGGGCGGCTGATCCGAGGACGCGCACGATGCTCACCCTCGACCTGTTCCGCATCACCTCGACGGTCGCCGGACCCGGACATGGGGCGATCCCGGCGGGCATGCCGTGGTGGCAGGCGTGGAGCTTCGACCCGACGCTGATCATCCCGGTCGCCCTCGTGGGGTGGTTCTACCTGCGGGGGCTGCGTCGCTGGGAAGACCGCAGCCGCCAGCACCCGTGGTGGCGGACGACGCTGTTCTACGGCGGCCTCGGCATGTACCTGCTCGCGATGGAGTCGCCCATCGACCGCCTCGGCGAGCACCACTTCTCGATGCACATGATCCAGCACGAGATGGTGATGATGTACGCCGTGCCGATGATCCTCCTCGGCGCGCCGACCACGCCGCTGCTGCGCGGGCTGCCCGCCTGGCTGCGCCACGGCGTGGTGCGCCCGCTGGCGGGCCGCACGGCGACGAGGATGGCGTACCGCGCGATCACCCACCCGGCGGCGACGATCCTGCTGCTGACGTCCGTCGTGTGGGCGTGGCACCTCGTGCCGGGGTGGTGGGAGGCGTCGCTCCAGGACCAGAAGATCCACGACCTCCAGCACGTCTCGTTCACGACAGTGTCGATGCTGTTCTGGTGGAACGTCATCGATCCTCGACCGCTGCACTCGAGGATCCCGCACCTCGCGCGCATCCTCTACATCTTCGGCGGCAGCCTGCCGAAGCACGTGCTCGCGGCGATGCTGACCTTCGCGCCGCACCCCTTCTACCCGACGTACGAGGCAGCCCGCCGCGTCATCCCGATCGATCCCTCGACGGACCAGCAGCTGGCAGGGCTGATCATGTGGGTGCCGAGCGAGATGGTGACGCTGATCGCGATGGCAATCGTGTTCTTCATGTGGCTGCACATCTCCGAGCGTCGTCAGCAAGCGGCGGATGCGAAGCGTCTCGGCACTCCGGCGGTCTAGCCAGGTGGGTCTCGCAACGACACTCACTCGAGGTGGCAGCGTGGGGCTGCCCACCCCTGCCCCACGTGCCTTCTCGCAGCACGGCGCTTCGCGCGGGGCGCGGGAGGGGTTGGAAATTGAAAGGCTTCGCCCTTCAAGCATCCCGGACCCAGAAGAGCGGACGACGCTCGGATTCAGAACCCTCTCCTGCGTAGCGGGAGAGGGCAGGGTGAGGGCGTTCCCGTTCCGGGGAGCGCGGGCCTCGAGGATGCCGCGTGTCCTCGGACAATCGCGAACAACCCAGACACAACGAAGCCCGGCCGATGGCCGGGCTTCGTGTTGGTCGTACGAGCCGCGGGGGCTAGTGCTTTGCGGGGGCGGGGGCACCACCGGGCTTGCTCGCCTCGTTGAGCGTGGAGCCGGTGTGGAACTCGGGGCCACCGACGGCGTCCGTGGCGTCGTTCCAGAACAACAGGGTCATCGCGAGGATCATCGCGGTGCCGAGGACCAGGCCAAACGAGAAGAGCTTCCAGAGCAGGGAGTGCTCGAAGCGCAGGTGCATGAACATGGCGACGACGACGGCGAACTTGAACGCCGACATGATAAACAGCGCCGGGACCAGCAGGCTGCCCAGAATAGGCTCGTTGTAGGACGCCCAAAGCTCCACGATGGTCACGACGGTCAGCACGAGGCCGATCATCACGTACTCACGGATCGTCGTGGGCGGGTGTTCCTCGTGCGATTCGGCGGCGTGTGCCTCGTGGCTCATGGCGTGTCTCCGATCCGGTCGATCGTGCTCTGTCTACGGGGCTAGTTCGGAATCAGGTAGATGATCGTGAAGATGACGATCCAGATGACATCGACGAAGTGCCAGTAGAGGCCGGCGAGGTCAATGTGGAGCGCGCGGTCGTGACCGAGGCCGGTGCGGCGGTTGGACGCCAGCAGCAACGACAGCAGGTACAGGACGCCGACGGTGACGTGCGCGCCGTGGAAGCTGGTCAGTACGAAGAATGACGATCCGAACTGGTTGGTCGTCAGGCCCAGGCCCTCGTGGACAAACTCGGTGAACTCGTATGCCTGGAAGCCGAGGAAGCCGATGCCGAGGAGCACCGTCGCGAGGAGCATGACCTTCATCATGCCGAGGCGGCCGTGCTGCGCGCCGTACACGGCCAGCACCATCGTCAGTGAGCTCATCAGCAGCACGAACGTGCTCGCCGAGGTCACCGGGATGTTCAGAATCTCCTTCGGGTACGGCCCCACCAGCGAGTCACCCTTGAAGATGAGGTAGGTCGAGATCAGCGCTCCGAAGAAGAGGCATTCCGACGCCAGGAAGATCCACATCAGGACCTTGCGGTTGTCGATCCCCATCGTCGTGTGGTGCTGCGTGGCGGGCTGGGTCTCGTGCGCGGCTGCTGCCATCTCTGACTCCTGAACGCTGACTCGTACATCCGAGGGCGCGCGTATCCCTAGTCGGTGGGCTCCAGCGCCCAGCCCCACACACCGTAGATGCAGATCACGACGCCCAGTCCCAGCACGCTGAGGTGCGTCATCGAACCGACCGCGAGCAGCAGCGCACCGAGCGCGACGATCAGCGGGAAGTACGAGGGCGGCGGCATGTGAATGTGGTTGTGCTCCGGCACCGCGGCGCGCGCGATCCCGTGGTCACGGTCGTGCCACAGCGGGTCCCGGTCGCGCACCTCGGGGATCACGTCGAAGTCGTGCGCGGGCGGGGGCGAACTGGTCGCCCACTCGAGCGTCGCGCCGCCCCACGGGTCGTCGCCCGCGTCCTTGTCCTTGCGCATCGTCTTGATGACGTTGATGAGGAAGATGAAGACGCTCAACGCGATCGTGTACGAGCCCAGAGTCGCGACCATGTTCCACGTTTCCCAACCGAGGTCGGCGTCGTACCTGTAGATACGTCGCGGCATCCCGGCGAGGCCGAGGAAGTGCATCGGGAAGAACGTCAGGTTCATGCCGACGAACATGAGCCAGAACGTGATCTTGCCCAGCCCCTCGTCCAGCATCCGGCCGGACATCTTCGGGAACCAGTAGAACAGGCCCGAGAAGATGCCCATGATCGCGCCGCCGAAGAGCACGTAGTGCAGGTGCGCGACGACGAAGTAGGAGTCCTGGTGGTGGCCATCGACCGGCGGGGAGGCGTGCATGACGCCGGAGATGCCGCCGATGGTGAACATCGCGATGAACGCGACGGAAAAATACGTCGCAGTCACGAAGCGGATGTTGCCGCCGTACATCGTGCCGAGCCAGTTGAAGATCTTGATGCCGGTGGGAATGCCGATCGCCATCGTGCTGGCCGAGAAGACGACCTGCGGGACGGGGCCGAGACCGGTGGTGAACATGTGGTGGGCCCACACGCCGAAGCCCAGGACGCCGATCGCTGCGCCGGCGAAGACGATGGCGGAGTAGCCGAACAGCGGCTTCTTCGACATCACGGGGAGCACCTCGGAGACGATGCCCATCGAGGGAAGGATCAGCACGTAGACCTCGGGGTGACCGAAGATCCAGAAGATGTGCTGCCAGAGGATCGGGTCACCACCGGTGGCGGGGCTGAAGAACGAGGTGCCCCAGACGCGATCGAAGTAGAGCTGGAGCAAGCCGACCGTGAGGACCGGCAGCGACAGGATGAGCAGGAACGCGACGACCAGCACCATCCAGATGAACACCGGCAGCCGCATCATCGACATGCCGGGCGCGCGCATGTTGATGATCGTGACGGCGAAGTTCAGCGATGCGATCAGCGTCGAGACGCCGAGAGTCAGCAGGCCGACGACGTAGAACGTCATGCCGGAGGTCTTCGCGTACTCGATGCTGCTCAACGGGGCGTACCCGAACCAGCCGCCGTTCGGCGCGCCGCCCAGGAAGAAGCTGCTGTTCAGCAGCAGACCACCGCCGAGGAAGATCCACAGCGACAGCGCATTGAGCCGGGGGAACGCGACATCCCGCGCACCGATCTGGAGCGGGATGAAGTAGTTAAAGAAGCCGGCGCCCATGGGCATGATCGCGAGGAAGATCATCGTCAGCGCGTGCATCGTGAAGAACTGGTTGTAGCTCTCCGCGTCCAGCACCGTGCCGTTCGGCACCGCGAGCTGCGTGCGGACCGCGACCGCCTCGAGGCCGCCGACGAGGAAGAAGAGGAAGCCCGCCACGGTGTAGACCGCGCCGATGCGCTTGTGGTCCACGGTCGTGAGCCACGACCACAGACCGTAGTCCTCCTCCGTGTGGGTCATCGCGCCGATAGCAGTAGCCATCTAGCATCCTCCAGCCGCGCGGCGCCCACGGGCCCGCGCTTCATACGTCGTGACGATCATCCTCGGTCGAATCATCGAGGTGGCCATCGTTACTTCAACCCGTCGAGGTACGCGACCAGCTTGTCGAGCGCCTCCGGCGAGAGGTTCAGGTTCGGCATCAGCGAGCCCGGCTTTATGGCCGGTGGATTGTGGAGCCACTTCCGGACGTTCTCCGGCGTGCGGTCCATCATGGCCGAGGCCAGCGTGGTCCGAGACGCGAAGTGCGTCAGGTCCGGGCCGATCTTGCCGACCGCCGTCGGGTTGCCTCGGATGGTGTGGCAGGCGATGCAGCCGGAGGCCGTGAACTGCTGCTCACCGGCCTTCGCGAGGTCGGCGGACGGGGCGACGCGCTCGGTCTTGGCGTCCTTCACCCACGTCTCGAAGGCGGGCGTCTCACTGACGAACACGCGGAAGCGCATGTTCGCGTGCGACAGGCCACAGAACTCCGCGCACTGCGCGAGGTACGGCTCGGGGCGCGCCTCGGTCGGGGTGAACCAGAGATGGTTGTCGTGACCGGGGACATTGTCGATCTTGCCCGTGAGCTGCGGGACCCAGAACGAGTGGATAACGTCCACCGACCGGAGCGTCACGTTGACCGGACGGTTCACTGGGAGGTGCAACTCGTTCGCGGTGGTGATGCCGAGCTCCGGGTACTGGAACTCCCACCACCACTGGTGGCCGACCGCGACGACCTGGAGCGCGCCCTGCGGCGCGGGCTTGCTCAGGACAGACATCGCGGAGAACGTCGGCACGGCCATCGCGACGACGAGGAGCACCGGGATCAGCGTCCACACGACCTCGAGGCGGGAATTGCCGTGGAACTGGCGCGCTTCCCGGCCGGGGCGCTCGCGGTAGACGAGGCTGAAGGCCAGCGTGAGCGCCATGATGCCGACAAAGACGGCGCCGGCGAGCCAGAAGATCAACTTGTAGACGCCATGCACCAGCTCGGCGTTGTCAGACTTCGGGACGAAGGTCGTCATAGGCTGACGAACCGCGTCCAGCGATTCGGCGAAGGCCAGGTAGATCAGGAAGGTCACCACGCCGGTCACGACGAGGGAAGCGATGATCGCAATCATGCCCCCGGGGCGAGAACCACTCAATTGCGTCCTCCGTACACCAAGGCCCGGGTCGCCGAGCCGAGCACGCGTCCACGCGTCCCCGACCACGTCGTGGGTATCTGTGAAACAGCACTCCGAGAATTAGCACCACGCCGAACGTTGGGTCAAGGAGCGCTCAGTTGGTTCAGCAATTCTGGAGCGCCGAAATGGGGTGATCGTTGATTCTGCGGCCTGCTCCCGCATAGCCTCGATGGGATGAATACAAGCCGGGCTCGCCTGCTGACCGCCGGGATTGGGCTCCTCTTGGTGCTGTTCATCAGCACCCTGGCCTTCGCGATCAGCCGAGGTATCGGCTCCAACGCGGACGGCCGGAGCGACGGCCAGGGCCGCCAGATGCCCCCGTTCACCCTGGCCCAGTTCGACGGGCAGCCGTTCGAGTTGACGTCGGCATCCGGTGCGGGCAGCGGGCCGGTCTTCGTCTACTTCTGGGCCTCGTGGTGCATCCCGTGCCAGGCGGAGGCGCCGATCATCCAGAAGGTCTGGCCGGAGTACGAGCGGCGCGGCTACCGGTTCGTCGGGGTGAACATCTGGGATGCCGAGAGCGACGCCCGCCGGTTCATCGCCCAGCAGAAGCTGACCTTCCCGCTCGTAGCGGACACTGACGGGCGTGTGTACGTAGACTATGGAGTAGCCGCCCTCCCCGATTCTTACTTCCTGGAGCCTGGCCTCCGTGCGCGCGCGCGGTACCAGGGCGCCATCACGGAGGCCACCTTGCGGCAACTGCTGGACGAGCTGGCACAGCCGGCGTCGGGAAGGACAGGAGGCGCCTCATGAACGAGCTCCTGACCAGTCGCCGCGCCCGCCTCGTCGCACTCCTGCTGGTTGCCACGGCGGCCATCTCAGCGCTCGCGTTCCGTGCGGCGGGCGATTCCGTGTCCTACTACATCACGCCGCAGGAGTTCATCCAGAACACCCGCCTCCACGACCAGCGTGTGCGTGTCGCCGGCCGGGTCGTCGAGGGCTCCGTGAAGGAGCAGGCAGGCCGCCCCGTCGCCTTCACGATCGTGGGCGACGCGAACGACCGCGTTGAGGTCGAGTTCCCGAAGGGCGTGGTCCCCAACCTGTTTGGGCCCTACGCAATGGTCGTCGTCGAGGGCACGGGCAAGGGTGGCAGCCAGGTCAAGGCCGACTCCATCATCATCAAGCACGAGAACGAGTTCTTCGCCGATAAGCCGGACGATGGCTCGATCTCGTCGCACTTCGTGAAGCCCGACGACACCAAGCCGTCCGGACGCCCGGCGGCCACCGGAACGCACCCACCCGGCATCCCCCGCTAGGGCATGGAATGAGCCGCGCGTGAACCTGATCGCGACGCTGGGAGCCTCCGCGCTCCTCACGGCGCTTGCCGCCTCGATCGTCGCGATCGTTGCTTCGACGGTAGGGCACCGCCGAGGCAACCGCGCGCTGCTGCTCGCCGGACGCCGCGCGATCATGGCGACCGCACTGTTGACGACGATGGCCACGGTGACGCTCGCATTCGCCCTGGTCACGAACGACTTCTCGATCGCCCACGTCGCCTCGGTCTCTTCGCGGAACATGGAGCTCGAGATGAAGTGGGCGTCGCTCTACAGCGGCCAGCCCGGGTCGCTGCTGTTCTGGACGTGGTCAATGTCGCTGTTCATGGCGGCCTTCACCTCGATCACCATGCCGAAGATT
>CAMDAY010000086.1 GCA_945888895.1 Dehalococcoides mccartyi
CGCCGCCCCGCCGTCGCGCGCACCGCGCGGTCGAGCAGCAGCGCCCACGCCCCCGGCCAGTCGTAGCGCACGCCATGCGCGCTCCGCCAGCCGTCGCTGGCCCTCGACACGCACGAGGCGCGCCGCCGCGTCGCTCCCGACGCGTTCGACGAGATCGCCGCACGGCTCGGTGCCATTGCCCGACGGCCCCCGCGCGACCAGCGCTTCCAGGCGGCGCGGGTCGTGCTTGAGGTGCGGCGCGACCTCGACGATCGCCGCACCGCCGCCCGCATGTGGCGTCGGCGTACCACGCTCATCGACGGGACGGTCGTCCTCCCACACGACGTGCAGGATCACCTGCGCGTACGCGGGATCCTCGGCGTGGCCGTGATGCACGAAGTCCGTGGCGCGCAGGTGCATCTCGACATCGCCGGTGCGCGTCACGCCGCTCGGGAGCAGCACCGTCGCCTCGCGTACGTCGGGACCGGGGCCGCGACCGGCGCGACCGCAGCGCAGCACGGGCAGCGGCAGCGCCGCAGAGGGCACGCGACCGAGCAGCCACAGCGCGACCAGCGCGCGCTCCTCCAGCGGCTCCGTCGTGCGCGCCTCGTAGCGCGGCGCGGCGTCCCGCACCGAGGTCATGTCCGCGTCCCGTCCGAGGGCTGCGTGCCCGCGTCGGGCTCGCGCCCCACCTCGTAGAACCCCGACGCCTCCGCGACGAGGTGGAGCAGCCGCCGCGACATCCGTCGAGGTGCGCGCGCGCCGGTCTCCCACTCCGAGATCGTCTGCTGACGCGTCCCCACACGCTCCGCCAGCTCCGCCTGTGACAGCCCGAGGCTCGCACGGAGGCGCTGCACGTCCTCCGGCAGCCAGAGCTCCTCCGCGGCCCGGTCGTCCTCGCTCATCGCGGAATGTTACACGATTTCGTGTAGCGAAGGAGAGCAGCCGGACGTGCCCTCGCACGCTGCGAGGGGCGTCGAGGTGCAGCGTGGGGCGGCCCACCCCTGCCCCTCCCGGCGCGGGAGGGTCAAAGGGAGCGAACCAACTGTGAGGAGCTGCGCCCCTCCCACTCCCCGAGGAACTCGATTGCTTGCGTCAGCCCCCCAAAAGAGCCCAAGCAACTCCGTCTAGTCGGGAGAGACACGGGCCAGGGATCCGACCGGCGACAGCCCAGTCTGGGCGTGCGCGAAGCCGCACGATCCGGATCGGGATCCTCAAAGGGCGAAGCCCTTTGAACGTCATCCCCTTCCCGCGCCCCGCGCGAAGCGCTGTTCTGCGAGAAGACCCGGAGGCAGGGGAAGGGCCGCCCCGCGGTTGGATCTTGAGGAGGACTCGCACGTCCAGGCGCACGCCCGGCTCCCCGCTCCCGCACCCGTCGCGCAGCCACCTCGAGATTACTTGCGCGGAGGGGGTTGGCACTCTCCTTGGGGGAGTGCTAACATCCCGCCACATCGAAGGAATTCGACACCGTGCTCGCACGGGCCACGGCGGTCCCAGTGCGATGCGCGAACAACCCCCACTTCAGCGAGGAGACGGTGCTTTGGCGACGAACGTTGTCCCGATGACGGACCACATTGTGCTGAAGGCGGTAGAGCAGGAAGAGATCACGGCGTCTGGCCTCGTGATTCCGGACTCCGCCAAGGAGGCCCCGCAGCACGGAAACGTGATCTCGGTCGGCCCCGGCAAGGTCAACGAGCAGGGTCAGCTTGAGACGATCGAGCTCAAGGCCGGCGACCACATCCTGTACCAGAAGTACACGGGCCAGGAAGTCACGGTCGACTCCCAGGACTACATCGTGATCCGCTTCCAGGACGTGCTCGCGCGCCTCGAGGACGTCAAGGCGCCCGCGGCGGCCGCGAAGAAGAAGTAGGCGAGCCCACGCTCGCCCGTCCCGCCTGCCGCTCGCGCCTCGTGCGCGAGTCGCGGGCGGGGCATCGGTCACCTGCCTCGCTCTCGCGGGGCGTGAATCCCCCACCCCGCGCGTAGCGCGGGGCTGCGAATGAGGTAACCCCAAATGGCCGCGAAGACGCTCAAGTTCGACGAGGACGCGCGACGCGAACTGCGCCACGGCGTGGACATCCTGGCGAACGCCGTGAAGGTGACGCTGGGCCCCCGCGGCCGCAACGTCGTCCTCGACAAGGCCTACGGGCCGGCCGTGATCACGAAGGACGGCGTCACCGTCGCTCGTGAGATCGACCTGGACGACCGCTTCCACAACATGGGCGCACAGCTCGTGAAGCAGGTCGCGATCCGCACCAACGACGTCGCCGGTGACGGCACCACGACCGCCACCGTGCTGGCGCAGGCGATGTTCCACGAGGGCATCCGCAACATCGCCGCCGGCGCCAACGCCATGTTCCTCAAGAAGGGCATGGAGCAGGCGATGCACATCGTGCTCGCCGAACTGCGCAAAATGGCCGTCCCGGTCGAGGACAAGGAGACGATACAGGCGGTCGCCTCCATCTCCGCGAACGAGGCCTCCGTCGGCGCGCTGATCGCGGACGTGATGGAGCAGGTCGGCAAGGACGGCGTCATCACCATCGAGGACGGGCGCGGCCTGGATTACGAGGTCGAGGTCGTCGACGGTCTGCAGATCGACAACGGCTACCTGACCCCCTATTTCGTCACCAACCCGGACCGCATGGAAGCCGCGCTGGACGATCCGTATATCCTGATCACGGACGCCAAGATCGACAACCTGCAGGAGATCCTGCCGCTGCTCGAGAAGGTCGTCCAGGTCACGAAGAACTTCATGGTCATCTGCGATGACCTGGAGGGTGAAGCGCTGTCCACGATGATCGTGAACAAGATGCGCGGCAACCTGAACCCGCTCTTCGTGCGCGCCCCCTCCTTCGGCGACCGCCGCAAGGCGATGCTGGAGGATCTCGCGATCCTCGTCGGTGCGACGTTCATCACCGCCGACATGGGCCGCAAGCTCTCCGACGCACAGCTCGCCGACCTCGGCCACGCCCACCGCGTGGTCGCCGACGCCAACATGACGACGATCATCGAGGGCGCCGGTTCCGACGAGGCGATCCAGTCGCGCATCCGCCAGATTCGCGCCCAGATCCAGGACACCGGCTCCGACTTCGACCGCGAGAAGCTCCAGGAGCGTCTCGCCCAGCTGGCCGGCGGCGTTGCCGTCATCAAGGCCGGTGGCTCGAACGAGATCGAGGTCCGCGAGAAGAAGTTCCGCCTAGAGGACGCCCTGTCCGCCACGCGCGCGGCCGTCGAAGAGGGCGTCGTGCCCGGTGGTGGCGTCGCGTACCTGCGCACGCTGCCCGCGCTCAAGCCGCTCCTCGACAGCCTCGAGGGTGACGAGCGCACGGGTGTCCTCCTGGTGATGAAGGCGCTGGAGTCGCCGCTCCGCCAGATCGTCGAGAACGCGGGCCTCGAGGCCTCCGTGATCGTCAACGAGGTGCGGGATGCGAAGCTGAACTTCGGCTACGACGCCGCCGCCAACCGCATGGGCGACATGTTCGAGCTCGGCATCATCGACCCGGTGAAGGTCACGCGTGTTGCGCTCGAGAACGCGGTGTCCGTGGCGGCGCTGATGCTGACCACGGAGGCCGCCGTCGGCGAGCTGCCCGCGAAGGACCAGCCGATCATGCCGCAGGGCGGCGGGATGGACTTCTAGTCCCGACCCGTTCGAGACACACACATCGCAGAGGCCGCCGCAAGGCGGCCTCTGTCGTTGCCTCGAGGTTGCCGAGCGGCTCCGCCGGCGGAATCGGGCAGTGATCGCCCGTAGCGAGGGCCTCGAGGTGGCAGCGGAGCCCTTTGAGGATCCCGCTCCTCAGATACAGCGGGCATGCTGTTCCCGCCTTCAGACCGAATCACTCGCACTGACGTGGCGCGGCCTGTGGAGTTCCGCCGGGAGTCTGAGGGGCGCAGCTCCTCACAGTTGGTTCTCCGCTTCTCACCCCTCCCGCGCCGGGAGGGGCAGGGGTGGGCCGCCCCGCGGTTGGACCTCGAGCTGCCTCGCCCACAACGAGCGTTCGCCCCGCTCCCTCTCCGCGAAAGCGAAACAGAACGTAACAGCACATCTGCTATAACTGAGGCCGACAGCGCAGCGGCGACGCCACCGGGCGCGCCGACTACGAAAGGCTCAGACGTGGTCCAAGAAGTCGTCCCGGGGCTCTACCGCCTCAGCATTCCGATGACCGCCGGCGGTGCCGGTTGGACCACCCCCTACGTCTTCCGCGGCAACGACGGCCTCACGCTCTTCGACTGCGGCTACGGCACGCGCGGAGCGATCGAGGCCCTCACCGAGCAGGTGCGCGAGATCGGCGGCGAGATTGCCGACATCAAGCGGCTCTTCGTCTCGCACGCCCACCCCGACCACCTCGGCATGGCGAAGTGGATCAAGGACGCATCGCCGGGGTGCGAGCTGGTGATGATGGGCCAGGAGCGCTTTACCTACGGCAGCAACAACCGCGACCCGAAGGTCGCCGAGCGCGACAACAACGCGTGGCACCTGAAGCACGGCCTCGACATGACGAAGGACTTCGGCGTCGAGGATGACGGCCCCACGCGCTTCATCCGCGAGGAGCGCCAGATCTCGCTCGAGATCGACGCGCGTCGCTCCGGCGGCTCCGTCGAGGCGGCGGTGGACACGGCGACGGCCACCGAGCGCGGCCAGCGCGCAATGGGCCGCATCGAGCCGGACGTCCGGCTCCGCGACGGCGACGAGTACTCGTTCGACGGCTGGAACCTGAAGGCCGTGTGGACCCCCGGCCACACCCCCGGCCACCTCTGCATCTACGACCCAGAGCGCCGCTTCACCTTTACCGGCGACCACGTGCTCTCGCGCATCACCCCGAACGTCTCCTACTCCAGCGAGGACGAGGAGATCAACCGCTCACCGCTGCGCGAGTTCCGCGCTTCGCTGCAGAAGGTCGCCGACCTCGACTCCATGCTCGGCCTGCCGGCGCACCAGGACACGATCGAGGACCTCCCGAAGCGCTGCCTCGAGATCCTCGAGCACCACGACCAGCGGCTGGACGAGGTCTACAACGCGATCGGTGCGTCGCGCAGCTCGGCCTACGAGATCGCGGAAAACACCGCGTGGAGCAAGCCGTTCGAGACGTTCAGCGTCCACAAGCGCCGCGCCGCCGTCGGCGAGACGCTGTCGCACCTCATCGTCCTCGTCGAGGATGGCCGCGTCCGCCGCGTCGACGATGGCGACCGCACGACCTGGGCGCGCGTCGAGTAGCGCCCGCTCTGTTCGCGCTCATGCGGGGGATACCCCGCCCGCGCGACCCCGACCTGCGGGCTTCGAGTCAGATCCTCAGCGCCTCCCGTTCTGGCACCCTCTCCCCGTTCTAGGAGAGGGTTGGGGTGACGCCCTCCCCCGCCTACCGCCCCAACTCCCGCCCCAGGAACTCGCGCGTCAGCACGGTCGACTCATCGGGAGCCTCGGCGTGCAGGCCGGGGAAGGCGATCAGGCGCTTGTTCCCGTTGCCGACGGCGGAGCCGAGCAGGTTGTAGAGCGCGATCGAGCCGTCGCGATCGAAGCGCTCGTCGTCCCATTGGACGACCCACATCACCGGGCAGGCAACGCGCGGTGCTGATGCCTCGAACGTCGCGCGGATGCCGCTGCGATCGACGCTATTGCCCGTGAGCGACGCGAGGCCGAGGACGGCGGCGCGCACCAGCGGCTCCTCCGCGACGAACGGCATCCCGAACATCGTGCCCATCGAGAGTCCCCAGAAGCCGATGCGCGTGTCATCGACGCACGTCAGCGCGGCGAGCGCGCGCGTGACCGCGCGCCACTGCGCGACGGACTGGTCGATGAGCCCGGGCCGCTGCCAGAGCGCGCGGTAGCGCGTGTCGTCGCCGCCCTCGTCGGTGAGTGGGCCGCGCTCGCCGTGGTCGATCTGGTCGATCGACGCGGCAAGGAACCCCTGCCGCCGCGCGAGCCGGCGACCGATCGCGGCCATGCGGTCGGCGCGCTTGTGCGACTGCCCACCGTGGCCCATCAGCACGAGCGGCAGCGGCGTCGTGATCTCCTCGAGCGGTCGAGGTGACCACAGCACGCCGGGGATCGTTTCCCCCTCGACGTCCACGACGAAGCCGCGCTCCGTCACGCCGATCTCGGCCGAGAGATCGTCGCGCCAGGCGAAGTTCGCAGGCAATGAATCGTTCGAGGTCATACAGCCCACTCTGTTTCTGACCCCCTCCCCCTCGTGGGGGAGGGTTGGGGTGGGGGGCTCTCCGCTACGCGCCGAAGGCAGCAGCCCCGGCCCGGAACGCCGCGCGCTCCACATCCGTCGCGAGGCCGTCCAGCGCCTCGTCGAGCGTGAGCGCGTCGACGCCTTCGATCAGCGGGTCGTGGTCCGGCTCGCCGGAGACCTCGACGGCGACGGGCTGCAACCAGCCGAGGCGCGGGCCACCGCCGCGCGGCGCGGGCATGCGCACGGCGACACGCTCCGACGCTAACCGCGGCTCGCCGACGACACGCACGCGCATCCGTCCGTGCAGCAGCGACTCGATGCCTGCGACCAGTCCCTCGTCCTCGTTCGGGACGAGCGTCGAGATCATCGTGGGGTGCGGCCAGTCGCTCCATCGCGCGAAGAGGTAGCGGCCATCCTCGACGCGGCGGGCGACGAGGATGTAGCGCTCGGGATCGGGGTACGTGACGTGCGAGGTGAACGGGCCCATCGCTGCGTACTGCATCTACGCGCCCAGTGTCAGCGTGCCGCCGAGATCGAGGTCTTCGGTCGGGCCGACGATCGCGAGGTGCAGCATGTCGTCGCGGATCACGCGCTGCGCCACGCGGTGCACGTCCTCCAGCGTCACGCGCTGCGAGAGCGCGAGCGCCTCCTCCGGCGTGCGCAACGGCAGGCCGAGGATCGCGAGCGACCCGTACATCGCGGCGACGGAACGGGTGTCTTCCAGCCGCAGCGTCGTGCGCGACCTCGACACGGCCTTGGCGCGCGCCAGCTCGTCGCCGGTGATGCTACCGATCGACCGCGACAGCTCGCGCGCGATCTCGCGCACGGTCTCTTGCGTGTTCTTGGGATCGACGCCCGCGTAGATGCCGAACATGCCCGTATCGAGCAGCGTCGACATGTACGAGTGGATGTCGTAGCAAAGCCCGAGCTCCTCGCGCAGCCGCGAGAACAGCCGCGATGACATCCCCTCGCCGAGGATCACGGAGTACAGGTCGAGCGCGTAACGTTCGTCGTCGCTCGAGCTCAGTGCGCGCATGCCGATCGAGACGTGCGCCTGCTCGGTGTCCTTCTCCAGCAGCGCGATGCGCGGGCCCTTCGGCTGCTCCATGTGGCGCACCCAGTCGACCGGCTCGCCGGGAGCCCAGTCGTCGAAGTGGCGCTGCACGAGGTCGAGCGCGGCCTCCGTGGAGATCGCGCCGGCGAGCGAGACGACCGTCGCGTTCGGCACGTACTGGCGCCGGTAGTAGTCGATGATGCGCGGGTTCGGCATGTCGGTCACGGACTCGACGGTGCCGGCGACGTCACGGCCGTGCGGCTGGTCGGGCCACAGCTGCTGGTCGAGAAGTACGCCGACCTGCTCAGTCGGGGAGTCCTCGACGGCAGCGAGTTCCTCGAGGATCACGCCGCGCTCGCGCTCGATCTCGGGGTCGAGCAGCAGGGAGTTGCGCAGCATGTCGGCGAGCACGTCGGTCGCCTGCTCCAGATGCTCCGGCGTGACCTTCGCGTAGTACACGGTCAGTTCGCGGTTCGTCGCGGCGTTGATGTTGCCGCCGATCGCGTCGAGTTCCATCGAGATGTCGAGCGGCTTCGGGCGGCGCGTCGTCCCCTTGAAGCACAGGTGCTCGAGGAAGTGCGACAGACCGGCCTCCTCGACGGTCGGCTCGTAACGCGACCCGGCGGCGAAGTAGACGGAGATCGAAACGGAGCGCGCGTACGGCATCGTCGTGATGAGCAGCCGCAGCCCGTTCGGGAGCGTGTGCATGACCGGCGCGAGGGTAGGGGCGTCAGTCGCCAAGGGGCTCCAGGTGGGTGGTCGAAGATGTTCGGGAGGCGTGAACGATCCTACCGGGGCCGTCGGGGGGATTCAATGCGGCCCCGGCCCGCTCGTTCAGTGCGCCGCCTCCAGGGCGCCCGCGGCGGCGATCAGGATCGCGATCAGGGCGAGACCGTAGAACGCGCCGAGGAGGAGGAGCACCACGGCGCGGGTGGCCTCGATGAGGACGCGCAGGACGAGGCGGCCCGTTCCGGCACCCTCGGCGGCGGACTCGCGGGCGTCGCGGGACAGGCGGCTGACGACGTACGAGCCGTAGGCGAGGCTCGCCAGCGCGGGGAGCGCGATCACCGGCACCCAGATCACCGCCGCGGCCAGCAGGCCGAGGCCCAGCGGCGCACCGTTCACCGCCGCCCAGATCGCGAACCACCCGGCGGTGAACGCGCTGACGATCCAGAGCACCGCATGCCACGGCACCGCCAGCCGTTCGAGGATCGTGGATTCGATCGAGGATAGGAGCATCCCGTACGCGAGTGCGATGAGGAACGGCGTGCCCACCACGAGGTAGTCGACGATGGGCACGGAGTTCGCCCAGCCGGGCGGCAGGTTCAGCGCGAGTGACAGCGTCGCGAACTCCGCGACCAG
>CAMDAY010000087.1 GCA_945888895.1 Dehalococcoides mccartyi
GCACAAGGACGTCATCACCAAGAAGGGCACCGACCTCGGCAAGACGGCGCCCGGCTGGGGCGACATCATCGGCGTCGACCAGATCCGCGGTGGTGGTCCCTACTACCCCTCCGAGTACGTCCCGGCTTCCGGCTTCAAGATGAAGCGGAACCCGAACTTCTACGACAGCAACCTCGCGTACCTGGATGGCATCGACCACCCGTTCATCCTCGACCCCGCGGCGGCTGCCGCCGCGCTCCAGGCGGGCCAGCTCGATGCGTTCGGGCCGCTCACGCAGTTCAAGGTGAACCAGGGCCTCGACCTCCAGAAGTCCGCTAACCTGCAGGTGGACTGGCAACCCTGCATGGTGTGGAACCCGTGGGTCTTCGACATGCGGAGCAAGCCGTTCAACGACGTGCGTGTGCGCCGCGCCCTTTCCCACGCGATCGACCGGCAGTCGTGGATCAAGAACCTGCTCCAGGGCCGAGGCCGCAACGGCACGATGGTGCTGCCGTGGCTGACCTACTGGGCGATGGACCCCGCGAAGATGGGCGAGGACGGCAAGTACATCAACACCTACGACCCCGCCGAGGCGAAGAAGCTGCTCACCGCCGCGGGCGTCGAGAAGTTCAGGTTCACGCTCCAGACCTCGAACATCGGCGCATACACCGTGACCTACCCGTTCGCCGACCTGATGACCTCAATGCTGTCGAGCGTGGGGATCACGCAGGAGACGAAGATCGTCGACTACGCCGCGCACATCGGGGGCAAGACGTTCCCGGACAACGGCATCTACCAGTCGTTCATCGTGCGGCCGGACATCCAGTCCTACGCCTATGCCCAGGTCGGCATGGGCGGCGGCCTCGTCGGGGGTGCCGATGTGTACGGCGAGCTGGCGAAGAACGAACCGGAGTACGTCGCGTTCCGCGAGCTCGCGGAGAAGCAGCGCCTCACGCAGGACCGCAGCGCCCGCAAGGAGTTGGTCGGCGATATGCAGAAGCGCTGGGCGAAGAACGTCTGGAACTTCTACTGGCCATCCCCGGACTCCCCTGTCGTCTCCAACAAGAAGGTCCACAACTTCCGTCCGCCTCCGGGCTGGAACTGGAACGTCATGAAGTACGTCTGGAAGGACGCGTAGCCAACCACTGGCCTTGTAACGTAAATTGGCGAGGGTCGTCGGAACGAATTCCGACGATCCTCCAGCATTATGTCTCTTGAGAGAGTGCGATGTCCAAGTACCTGATCCAGCGACTCTTGCTCGTGATCCCGACATTCTTCCTGGCGGGCTCGCTGATCTTCAGCGCGACGCGCATCCTCCCGGGCGACGCGGCCGCGCTCATGCTCGGCGCCAACCAGGAGCCATTCAGCGAAGAGAACCTGCAGAAGCTCCGCGAGCGACTGGGCCTCGCCGACCCGTTGCCGATCCAGTTCGTGAAGTTCTGGGGCAACACCATCCAGGGTGATCTGGGCACGTCCATCTGGACGAAGAAGCCGGTGACCGAGGAGATCCAGCGCCGGCTCCCAACCACCCTCGAGACCCTCGTAATCTCTGTCGCCCTCGGCTGGGCGTGGGGTGTCCTGGTGGGCGTGATCGCGGCGAGGAAGCCGGAAGGGTGGATGGATCAGGTCGCGCGCTCGGTCGCGATCCTCGGCCTCTCGCTCCCGGTGTTCTGGGTCGGGATGATGGCGATCGTCCTCCCAGCAAAGTTCTTCGGCTGGACACCACTCCGAGACTACAAGTACATCTGGGTTGACCCCGTCCAGAATCTCCAACTGGTGATTTTCCCGAGCGTGATCCTCGCGATGTTCCTCGGCGCGCCGGTCATGCGCCTGATGCGCACGACGATGCTCGAAGTGCTGCGGCAGGACTACATCCGCACCGCCTACTCGAAGGGCCTGACGGAGCGCGTGGTGATCTGGCGCCACGTCTTCAAGAACGCCCTGATGCCCGTGATCACGCTGATGGGCCTCCAGGTCGTCGCCGGCATCGGCGGCATCGTCGTCCTCGAGGTCTTGTTCGCCATCCCCGGCATGGGCCAGCTACTCGTCGCTCAGGCTCTGCCGAAGCGGGACTACCCGCTGATCCAGGGCATCGTCCTCGTCATGGCGTTGATCACCGCCACCGTCAACCTCTGCGTCGACCTCACGTACGGGTTCCTCGACCCGCGCGTCCGGTTCTAAGGAGCATCCGAGCATGACGAACGCTCCCGCCACCACTGCGATTCCCACGGACGACGGGTTCGGTGAGGTCAAGCTCCGTCCCCAGGGCAACCGGATCCTCCGCTTTGCGCGCCGCAAGCCGCTGGCAGCATTCGGCGCGACGATCCTGACGCTCGCGGCCTTGACGGCGCTCTTCGCGCCGTACATCGCGCCGTACGGGTTCAACATCACGTCTCTCGGCGACCGGCTCATCGGCCCCTCGCCCGCGCACTGGCTCGGCACCGACGAGCTGGGACGCGACCTGATGAGCCGCCTCATGTACGGAGCGCGCGTCTCGATCACGATCTCGCTTGGAGCGGTCTTCATCGCGAGCATGCTGTCGCTCCTTATCGGAGGCACCACCGGTTACTTCGGTGGGACGTACGACACGCTGCTCCAGCGCGTCGTCGACGCCTGGTTGGCACTGCCGGGTCTGGTGACCGCGATCATCCTGGTCGGCCTCTTTGGACAGAGCGTCTTCTGGCTGATGATCGTCATCGGCATGACCGGGGGCGTGCAGCAGAGCCGCGTCGTCCGCTCTGCCGTGCTGGACGTGAAGCACCGCCCCTACGTCGAGGCGGCTCGCTCGCTCGGCGCTACGGAGTTACGGCTGATGCTCCGGCACATCCTGCCGAACATCATGCCGATCCTGATCGTCCTTTCGTCGACGGCACTGGGCGGGTACATCCTCACCGAGGCTGGCCTGTCGTTCCTCGGCTACGGCGTCCCGCCCCCCACCCCCACGTGGGGCGGCATGCTGGCCGGCAGCGCCGTGCAGTACATGGTGAACAACCCGTCGATGGTCATCTTCCCCGGCATCGTGCTGGCGCTGACCGTCTACAGCGCGAACATGTTCGGCGACGGCCTCCGCGACGTCCTCGACCCGCGCCTCCGAGGCACCCGCTAGCCTCGACCCTCCCGTCCGAGTTTCTCGAGGCCCGAGTGAGCATGCTCGCTCGGGCCTCCTGCTATCCGAGGGGATCGATACGCGTCAGCTGATCGCACCCTGCGCGCACATCGGTCGTGCACGGGAAGCAGCGGCGACGGGATGCGGCGATGGTGCTATCTTCCCGACGGAATCCATCAGCGGAGAGGGGGCTACATGGCCAGCAGAGTGGTCGAACACGACCGACTGAAGAAGCTCAAGGACACGGTCGCCGTCGTCGGTGTCGGCGAGAGCGACTACGTCGGTGACTACCGGTCCGGTGCAAAGGGTAATGCTGCCGAAAAGGGGTCGGGCGCGCTCAACTCCTACCAGCTCGCCGCGATCGCGCTCAAGCGCGCACTCGACGACGCCGGCCTCACCAAGGACGACATCGACGGCCTCGTGGTCGGTGGCCCGATGTCGACCGAGCGCACATGCGAGGTGCTCGGCATCAACGCATCGTGGTGTGTTTCCGGTGACGCGCCGCGCGGCATCATCGCCGCGACGCAGGCGATCAACGCCGGCCTGTGCCACACCGTGGCACTGGTCTACGGCAACGCGCAGCGCTCGATGAACACCCAGTACGGCGGCCCGCAGGCGATGGGCGGCGACGGCATCCTGTCGTACGTCTACTACGCGCCCTGGGGCATGACCTCGCAGGGTGGCCTCTACTCGATGATGTTCCGTCGCCACCAGCTGGTGTACGGGACGACCGAGGAGCAGCTGGGCGCGGTCTCCGTCGCCTTCCGCAAGCACGCCTCGATGAACCCGAACGCGATCATGAAGGAACGCTTCACGATCGAGGACTACATGAACAGCCGCTACATCAGCGAGCCGTTCCACCTCTTCGACTACTGCCTGATCAACGACGGCGGTGTCGCGTTCATCATCCAGCGCCGCGACATGGCGAACGGCAAGCAGATCCCGATCAACGTGTCGGGCATCGGCTGGTCGGAGATGGACATCGACTCCACGCAGCTCCGCCCGCGCCTGAAGGACTTCTACCTCCCCGCCCACCACGCGGTGCGCGAGCAGGTCTACCCGATGTCCGGCATGACGCCGAAGGACATCGACGTGTACGCCACGTACGACTCCTTCAGCACGCACCTGTTGTTCAGCCTCGAAGGCTTCGGGTTCTGTGAACCCGGCGAAGGAGGTGCGTTCATCCAGGATGGACGCATTGAGATCGGCGGTGAGATCCCGTGCAATACCTCGGGCGGGATGCTGTCCGAGTCCTACATGCAGTCGTGGAACCACCAGCCTGAGCTGGTGCGCCAGCTTCGACGGCAGTACGAGGGCACCGAGCGACAGGTGGCCGGCGCAGAGGTCGGCCAGTATGTCCACGACGTCGCGGGCAAGTGCCTCTCCGTCGTGTACACGAGGGGGAACTAGGTCATGGCGACGACGCGACCCGTCCGGGTGATGGACCCCTTCGCGCGCGAGTTCTGGGAGTACGCCGAGAAGAAGGAGTTCCGCATGCAGAAGTGCGGCGAGTGCAACAAGTTGCGCTGGCCCGCCGCTGCTGTCTGCGACAAGTGCCTCTCGGCTGAGTACTCGTGGGAACCGCTCTCCGGCAAGGGACAGGTGCTGTCGTGGATCGTCTTCCACCGCCAGTACTTCCCCGAGTACCCGGCGCCCCACCCCGCGGTGGCCGTGGAGCTTGCCGAGGGCCCGATCTTCGTCTGCTGCATGCCGGACGAGTTCCAGGGCAGCGACCTCAGCGACGCCCTCCCGATGGAGTTGACCTGGCTCGACGCCGAAGACCGCTTCGGCGAGTACCACCTCCCGGTCTTCAAGCCCGCCGGGAAGTAGCCCTTCGCTCACGCGAACCATCGAGGCGGCCCGGAGAGATCCGGGCCGTCTCTGTGCGCCCGGGCCATTGCGCGCAGGGGGCCCGCTCGACCTCGACCGGGCGGGGCGTCGACGAGGCAGCGCGCCCTCCCGCTCCTCGTGCCTTCGGTGGAGAACAGCGGTCCGCGCGGCGCGCGCGAGCGTGAGAACCAAGTGAGGAGTTGCGCCCCTCACAGTCCCGGCGGAACTCCACGGTCAGCGCGGGTCTCACTGCACCTGGGTAGCCGCGAGATGTGAAGACCTGGAGCGGGGCGCGTATCAATCGTGTAGTCGTCATTGCTTGCGTGGGCCACCTACGATGCGCGGAATGTGCGGGCGCAACCGCGAGTGAAGGTGCGCACCAGTGAGCCTCGGCGTGCAGCAGGCGATCGATCGAGGGCGACGGGTCTACCGCGGCTGGTGGATCGTGCTGTCGTGCTACTTCGCGCAGATGCTCGCGTCCGGCGCGAGCGGCTGGGTGTTCGGGATCCTGATCGCACCGATGGGCGCCGAGCTGGGATGGACGCGCAGCGAGATCGTGCTGGCGATCACGATCTCGAGCCTCATCGGGGGGCTGCTCGCTGCCCCCCTCGGGCCGGTCGTCGACCGGTACGGGCCGCGCCTGCTGATGACCGTGAGCCTCGCGATGGCGGGGACGGCGCTGATCGGCGTGTCGTTCGTGCACGAGAAGTGGCAGTACTACCTCGTGTGGGCGGTGTTCGGGATCGCGTCACCGGGGTTCGGGAACCTCGGCCCCGTGGTCGCGCTCGCGAACTGGTTCATCCGGCGGCGCGCGCTGGCGTTCATGCTGTTCACGTTCGGATCGGCCACCGCGGGCATCGTGCTCACGCGCGTGGCGGCGTGGCTCGCACCCGAGTACGGGTGGCGCTTCGTCTGGGTGCTGATGGGCGTCGCCGTCTGGCTCCTCGTACCGCTCACGTGGGCCTCCGTGCGCCGGCGCCCCGAGGACGTCGGCCTGCTCCCCGACGGCGACGAGATCGCTCCGGCCAGCGACGGCAGCACGCCTTCGACCGCTCCGGTCGAGGTGCAGTGGACCGCCCCCGAGGCGCTCCGCACGCCCGCATTCTGGCTGCTCACGATCGGCTTCACGCTGGTCGGCGCGCCGTCCTCCTCAATCTTTGTGCACATGGCCCCCTACGTGGTGTCGAAGGGGCACAGCCTCGCCGCAGGCGCCGCCGTCGTGTCGTGGTACGGGATCGGCGTGCTTGCCGGGCGACCCGTGTACGGCTTTCTGATTGCACGCATCGGCGTCCAGCGCACGCTGGTCGTGTACGCGGGCACGTACGGCGCGGTCATCCTCGCGTTCCTATTCCCGACCGGGCTACTGGGGATTCAGCTGGTCGCAGTGCTTCTGGGCATCGCGATTGCCGGAGGGCAGCAACTCCAGGGACAGGCGTACCCGGACTATTTCGGGCGGACGGTGGTGGGGACGCTGTCTGGATACGCCAGCATCGCGTTCACCCTCGCGAGGGCGGGCGGCCCATTGTTCGCCGCGCTCGCGTTCGACATTGCACAGAGTTATGTCTTTCCGTTCGCCGCGTTCGGCATCGGGTGCCTCCTCGGGGCGCTCGCATTCGCCTTCGCGCCCGCGCCTCGGCATCCGGGCACGCCGAGGTAGGCAGCGCTGTCCGCACCCCACCGCGCGCTGGCGGTACAAACGGGGCTCGACGAGTGCATATAATCGCGGCGACAGCCCGCCCACGCGGCGGAGAAGGACACGCACCATGGCGAAGCCACTCGATGGAATCCGCGTCTTCGATATCACGCTGGCCGGCGTCGGCCCGTGGTCGGCAAAGCTACTGGGCGAGCTCGGCGCCGACGTCATCCACGTCGAAGCACCCGGCCGCTCCCCGATGGCGATCCCGCCAATGTTCGGCGGCACGTCGATCCTCTATGTGACGGCGAACTCCAACAAGCGCTGTATCGTCCTCGACCTGAAGGAGCAGAAGGATCGCCAGGCGGCGTACTCGCTCATCCAGTCCTGCGACGTGTTCGTGGAGAACATGCGCCCCGGCGTGATGGAGCGCCTCGGCCTCGACTACGAGTCGCTGTCGAAGGTGAACCCGGACCTCGTGTACGTATCGGCATCCGGGTACGGCCAGACCGGGCACATGGTGCCTCGACCCGGCGCGGACCCGCAGCTCCAGGCGTTCTCGGGCTGGGACATGATCACCGGTACCGAGGAGGGTGGCCCGGAGTTCTTCCGACACTTCGCGCACCTCGACTACAACACCAGCCAGTACATCGTGCAGGCCGTGCTGATGGCGCTGTTCGCACGCGAGCGCGGCAACGGCGGCCAGAAGGTCGAGGTGGCGATGCTCGCCGCCGCGATGTCGCTGCAAAGCAGCCGCATCGCCGAGTACCTCGCGACGAAGCAGCAGCCGAAGCGCATGGGCCACGCAACCACCTCGACCGTCCCGCAGCAGGCGTTCCTGTGCCAGGACCGTCGATGGCTCGCGGTCGGCGTCACGGACGACAGCCAGTGGGCGCCGTTCTGCGAGGCGATCGGCCGGGCAGACCTCGCACAGGACCCGCGCTACGCGACGAACCGCGGGCGCATCGAGCACCGCGATGAGCTCGTCCCGGTCCTCGAGGCGCACTTCGCCACGAAGCCGGTGCGCTGGTGGGAGATGAAGCTGACTGAGGCCACCGTGCCGCAGGGCCGCTTTCTGTCGTGGAACGAGCTCCGCTTCCACCCGCAGGTCGTCGAGAACGCGATGATGCAGCACGAGGACACGCAGGACTGGGGCCACCTCTACCACGAGGGAGTTCCGTGGCAGTTCAGCAAGTGCGACCCGATCACCTACCGCCCCGCGCCCGCCGTCGGCGAGCACACGGAGCAGGTGCGCGCGGAGATCGCGCAGCTCGACGCGTCAAAGTCGGCCGCTCAGAAGGTGAGCGCGAACTAATGGCAGGCGCACTCGAAGGCATTGTGGTCGTCGACATCACCCAGGGGCTCTCCGGCCCCTACTGCTCGATGCTCCTCAGCGACGCGGGCGCTGAGGTGATCAAGGTAGAGCCGCCGACGGGCGACACGGCGCGCGGCTACGGCCCGCCGTACCGCGGCGAGGATGCCGCGCCGTTCGTGGAGCTCAACCGCAACAAGCGCAGCGTGGCGCTCGACATCGAGCGGCCCGAGGGCATGGACGCGCTCCGCCGGCTCATCGGTACCGCCGACGTGCTGCTGACGGATCTCTCCCCCGCGCGTGCCGCCGACCTGCACCTCGACTACCCGAGCGTCGAGGCGATCAGCAAGCGCGTCGTGCAGTGCAACATCACGCCCTTCGGCGAGTTCGGTCCGATGGCGAACCAGCCGGGCGCGGAGATCGTGATCCAGGCGATGGCCGAGTACACCGAGTCGCTGGGCACGATGGGCGAACCGCCCGTGCGCCTCGGCACGGACGTGGGCAACACCAACGCCGGCGGGCAGGCGGTGCAGGGCATCGTTGCCGCGCTGTTCATGCGCGAGCGCACCGGCGAGGGCCAGCTCGTCACCGTGAACATGCTCAACACGCTCATGCACCTCCGCGGGATGATGTGGGCCTCGCACAGCGAGGGCGTGGACGACTGGTGGGGCTTCCACCAGGACACCTACATC